>NZ_JBSVXG010000112.1:0-19493 GCF_054070595.1 Pseudomonas sp. SDO55104_S430
GCAGTCGTGAAATAAGGCAACTCGGTGCTTCAGGCAGACCTCGCACTCAGGTTATGCGACTGCTTCGCAGCCGAACGCAGGCTTCGCCAGCTGCTACATGGATCGCGCAAGCCTCCTTGTCGCAGGTTTGCCTTAGGCTCAAGCGATCAGCTTGACCACCAACCCAACCAACCCACATCCAATCAACACCTCAATCACCCCACGCTTGAACCGCAACAACGCCACCGCAGCCGCAATCGCAATCAGCAACGAAGCCCAGTCCAACTGCCCGCTGAACCCTTGCGGCCAGAGTACGTGGTAGGCGAAGAAACACGCCAGATTAAGAATCACACCCACCACCGCCGCGGTAATCGCCGTCAACGGCGCGGTGAATTTGAGTTCGTTGTGGGTCGATTCCACCAACGGCCCGCCAGCCAGAATGAACAGGAACGACGGCAAAAAAGTGAACCAGGTGACCAGCGTCGCGGCCACGGCACCTGCGACAAACGTCTGATCCGCACCGAACACCTGATGCACATAACCGCCAACGAAACCGACAAAAGCGACCACCATGATCAGCGGCCCGGGAGTGGTTTCGCCGAGCGCCAGGCCATCGATCATCTGCGTCGGCGTCAGCCACCCGTAATACCCGACCGCGCCCTGATACACGTATGGCAGCACCGCATAGGCCCCACCGAACGTCAGCAACGCCGCCTTGGTGAAGAACCAGCCCATCTGAGTCAGTGTGCCGTCCCAGCCGAACAGCGCGGTGAGCACGGCCATCGGCAGCGCCCACAACAGCGCACCGATCACCCCCAAACGCAGCAGGTTCCAACCGCGAAAACGGGCATGGGCAGGAGTGGGGGTATCGTCATCGATCAGGGCCGGGCCGAAGCTTTTGTTCGTGCCGCCATGGCCGCCGGTGCGGAACCTGTCCGGCGCCCAGCGGCCGCCGAAATAACCGATCAGCGCCGCGCCCAGGACGATCAGCGGGAAGGGCACGTTGAGTACGAAGATCGCCACGAACGCCGCCGCGGCGATGCCCCACAGCCAGCCATTCTTCAACGCGCGTGAACCGATGCGATGCGCGGCCTGGACCACGATCGCCGTCACCGCCGGCTTGATCCCGTAGAACACCCCGGCCACCACTGGCACTTCACCGAAGGCGATGTACACCCAGGACAAGGCGATCAGGATGAACAACGACGGCAGCACGAACAACGCGCCGGCCATCACGCCGCCCCAGGTGCGGTGCATCAGCCAGCCGATGTAGGTCGCCAGTTGCTGGGCCTCGGGGCCGGGCAGCAACATGCAGTAGTTGAGCGCGTGGAGAAAGCGCCGTTCGGAAATCCAGCGGCGGCGCTCGACCAGCTCCTGATGCATGATCGAGATCTGCCCGGCCGGCCCGCCGAAACTGATGAAACCGAGCTTGAGCCAGAAGCGCAAGGCTTCGCGCAGGCTGACGGGGTCGGGCTTTGCGGGTTGATTATCCGGACTCAAGCGGAGGCTCCTGTGCTGGGGCGCTTTGAGCCGATGACTGTAGCCACGCGTGAAGGGCTTGCACAGGGGTATTTCCAGTCACCGCAACCTGTCCGAATCTCTATAGCGAGCAGGCTCGCCCCTGCAGTTTTCAGTGGAGTACGAAGTCCACGGGTTCCAGCAACGGCGGCAGTTCGGTTTCGCCTGATGCCTTGAGTACATCGCGCTCGATCCCGCGCACGATGGCGTCGGTGGGCAAGGCATGTTCTTCGCGACAGAAAGGGTCTTCCAGCTCATCGGCAATCGCATCCAGGCCGAAGAAGGTGTAGCTGATGATCGCAGTGAAGATCGGTTTCAGCCAGCCCAATGGTTCGGCCATGGCGAACGGCAGCAGGATGCAGAAGAGGTAGATGGTGCGGTGTAACAGCAGGGTGTAGGGGAATGGCAGCGGTGTATTTTTGATCCGTTCGCAGACCGCCTGAGCGTGGGTCAGACCGGTCAGGTGATTGGCCATCAGCGTGTAACGCCATTCGCTGATGGCGCCGGATTCGTTGAGGGCGGAGCACTGTTGACCCACCTGCAGCAACACCTGGCCGCTGATCTCCGCAGTGCCGGCTTCGGGTTTGGGCTCCAGCCATTGCGCACTGGCGGCCAGTTCGCTTTCCTTGCGCAACCTGGCGTTCAGCGCATGGGCAAACCCGCATAAATTGCGCAGGATTGCACGCCGTTCACCGGCGTCCTTGATCACCTGGGTTTCGCGGATCATCGACCTGATTTCCACGATCACGTCCCCCCAAGCCTTGCGCGCCTCATACCAGCGTTCATAGCAGGCGTTGTTGCGAAAGCTCATGAAGATCGACAGCGACAACCCCAGGAGAGTGAACGGCGTGGCACTGAATTTGGAAAAGTAACTCGGATGCAGGGTTTCGATCAGAACGATCGCCGAGGCGAGCAGCGTCACCATGAGGGTGCGCAGGGCGATGCGCTTGGCAATCGAACCCTTGAGCGACGTCAGAACGCCGATCAGGTTGGGTTTGGGTCTGACGATCATGGTTTCAGCCGCCTGTCATGTTCATGAAGCGCACGACCTGCACATCATCGTTCACCTCAAAATTGTGCCGGTAGGGCTTGAGCTTCATCGCCTCGATAATAGCCCGCTCCAGGCGTTCGGGCTGGCCGGGGTGGCTGCGCAACACCGCTTTGAGATCGGCCGAATGCTCGTTGCCCAGACACAGCAACAGGCGACCTTCCACCGTCAGCCGCACACGATTGCAGGTGCCGCAAAAATTGTGACTGTGGGGCGAAATGAATCCCAGGCGAATGTGCGGCGCCTCGGCCAGGCGCCAGTAGCGCGAAGGACCCTGGGTCGACTCGGCAGAATCGATCAGGGTGTAGCGCTCGGCAATCCGCTCGCGCACCTGGGCGCTTGAGTAGAACGACTCGGCGCGGCTGTGCTCATGGATGGTGCCCAGGGGCATTTCTTCGATGAAGGAAATGTCCAGATTGCGGTCGATGGCGAAGCTCACCAGATCGTTGATCTCGTGATCGTTGCGGCCCTTCATCACCACGCAGTTGAGCTTGGTGTTGCAAAAGCCGGCCTTGTTGGCGGCATCGATGCCCTTGATCACCTGCGCCAGATCGCCGGTGCGGGTCAGTTCGCGGAAGCGTTGCGGGTCCAGGCAATCGAGGCTGATGTTCAGGCGCTTGACCCCGGCCTCGAACAGCGGTTCGGCCAGTCTGGCCAACTGCGAACCGTTGGTGGTCATGCACAATTCGCGCAAGCCGGGCAGGGCGGCGATCTTGCGGCACAGCTCGACCACACCCGGTCGAATCAGCGGCTCGCCCCCGGTCAGGCGGATCTTGCGAGTGCCCAAAGCGACAAAGCTCTGCGCCACCTGATAGATCTCTTCGAGGGTCAACACCCGGTGGCGCGGCAGGAACGTCATGTCCTCGGCCATGCAATACACACAGCGGAAATCGCAACGGTCGGTCACCGACATCCGCAAATAGTCCACGCGCCTTGCGAACCCATCGATCAAGAGTCTTTGCGACATGATTCCCCCGCGTAGCGCCGAACGCATTGAATGAGCTTTCCGCTGACAACGGATTATCGCGCGCAGACTAAGAGCAACGTTTCATCACGTCCAATCACTAATAAATACCGGTTGATCGAGGGCGTCTATGATGAATTGCGCCCTGACGCGGTTTTACTGGGCACCAAACATCGCCGTCCAATAAATCCCCGCATCGCTCTTCGGATCGGTCGCATACGCCGCGCCCAATTCCTTGAACTGCGGGTTCATCAAATTGGCGCAATGACCGGGGCTGGTCAGCCAGCCGTCCACCACCTTGCGCACGCTGTCCTGGCCCGCGGCGATGTTCTCGCCGATCTGCTGGAAGTCATACCCCGCCAGTTCCGCCCGGTCGCCCGGGGTGCGGCCGTCGCGGTCCTTGTGGTCGAAGTAATTGTTGTTGGCCATGCTGCGCGAGTTGGTTTCGGCGGCGCTGCCCAGGGTGGCATTCCAGGCCAGCGGCGTGGTGGCGTTGAAGGATTGCGCGCCGCACTGGCGTGGCCGGGTGCGGGCCGCGTTGACCTCGGCCAGAAGCTTCTGGCCTTCGGCCTGCCAGTCGCCCAGACGCGCGCTCAACAGCGGCCGCGCCACCACGATGCGCCACTCGCGATCCTGGCGGCTGACGCCGACGTCGACGAATTGCGGATCGAGCACGATCTGGCAAAAACTTTCCTGAATCGCCTTCATCGCTCCCGCCGCATCACGAGGCCCGGAGAGGCTTATGGCCTGCACGTTCTTCATCGGATAACCGGCGGTGGACATCGCCTGCTGCAAATTGCCGATGCTGGCGGCAGACAGTACCAGCCGAGGATCGGCGGCCAACGGCGGCAGCTCCGAGGACACCTGGCCGGCGCAGCGCTGTAACTGGCTGCGATAGAGGTTGATCGATTCGATCAGTTGCGATTCGTCGCTCGCCACGGCCGAAGCGGCAAACGACAAGGCCAGGGAAAACCCGGCAAGGCGCAGAGCGGATGAGACGAAATGCATGAAAATCCCCTTTGGCTGACTGCGCCCATGATGCGCGAAGTGACATCGTATAAGGCAGCGGATTCTGCGAAATGTTAGGACGTGTGTGCAATCATTTCACTACTACACTAAAGCGATAATTCCAACTGAGTCTTGCCGACCATGCGCCTACCCTGGATTACTGCCTGCTTTTCATTGACGCTGCTTGTCGCCCCCGCCTTCGCGGCCGACGCGGAAAAACAGAAAGTTGCCGAAGACAAGGCCGAGGTGCTGGAGCAGAAGGCCGCCGAGAAGAGCAGTCCGGAACCGGTGCCCAAGACCGAAGCGATTACCCAGTCCGAAGTCCAGGCCGTGGACCCCGAGGGCACCGCGCCGCTGGACGACGCGATCACTTGCATGGCCCGCTCCATCTATTGGGAGGCCAAGGGCAAGGACGCAGCCGACATGGAGGCGGTGGCCAACGTGGTGATGAACCGGCTTGGCAAAAAGGGTTTCCCCGATACCGTGTGCGGCGTGGTCAAACAGGGCTCGGAAACCAAGAGCTGCCAGTTCTCCTGGTGGTGTGACGGCAAGTCCGATTCGGTGCAGGAGGAGGTGCAGTACGCGCTGGCCAAGGAAATCGCGCGCAAGGCGCTGAACAAACAACTGCCGGATCGCACCGGCGGCGCCCTGTACTTCCATGACCGCACGGTGAAACCTGATTGGGCCAAGGAGTACGTCAATACCGTGGACATCGGCCTGTTCCGCTTTTACAAGCCTCGTGGCGGCGATGCGAAGTAGTCGCATTAAAGCTGGAAAACCTACGGGAATGTCTCCAGGCCCCCGAAACTGAAATATTTCTGTTCTACAAGCTTCATGACATCAAAGTTCATGGGCAGAACAGAAACATATGAGCCGGGACATTTTCGTATCCGTACTGATTCCAGCGAAAAACGAAGCGAACAACCTCAAGCCCTTGCTCGAGGAAATCCGCGTTGCCATGGCGGACGAGGTCTACGAGATCATCGTCGTCGATGACGGCAGCACCGATGCGACCCTGCAGGAGCTACGGCAGATCCGCAACAATGGCCTGAGCACCTTGCGCATCCTTCATCACGAACGCTCGCTGGGGCAGAGCACCTCGCTCTATCACGCCGCCCGCGAGGCGCGGGGACAGTGGCTGGCGACCCTCGATGGCGACGGCCAGAACGATCCGGCGGACATCCCGGGAATGCTGGCGCTGGTGCGCAGCGACCGGGCCAAAGCCGACGTGCAGCTGGTGGCCGGCCACCGTACCAACCGGCGCGATACCGCAAGCAAACGCTGGGCCTCGCGTTTCGCCAATGGCATACGCAGTCGCCTGCTCAAGGACTCCACCCCGGACACCGGTTGCGGCCTGAAGCTGATCGAGCGCGCGGCGTTTCTGCGCCTGCCGTATTTCGATCACATGCACCGCTACATTCCGGCACTGATCCAGCGCCACAACGGCCGAATGATCGTCCATCCGGTCAACCACCGGCCGCGCACGGCCGGGATTTCCAAGTACGGCAACATCGACCGCGCCCTGGTGGGCATCCTCGATCTGATCGGCGTCTGGTGGCTGATCAAACGCACCCGCCTGAACACCCACGCCCAGGAACTGGAAGGATGATCATGACCCGCGAAGCCTTGTGGCTGGTGATCGGTTTCGCCGGGCAAATCGCCTTTACCGGGCGGTTCGTCCTGCAGTGGCTGTACAGCGAATACAAAAAGCGCAGCGTGATCCCGGTGAGCTTCTGGTACCTGAGCATCGTCGGCAGCACCTTGCTGTTCGCCTACGCCTTCTACCGCCAGGACCCGGTGTTCATCGCCGGCCAGGCCTTCGGCTCGATCGTTTACCTGCGCAACCTGCAACTGATTGCCAAAAGCCGAAAACTCAAGGAATAAACCATGCGCCGCACCTTTACGCCCATGGTCGAATGCCTGGGTCTGATGCTGCTTGCCCTGCTGTTGATTGGCGCGGGCCTGGGATTGCGTTCGGCGCAGAACGTCGATGAGGAGCGATTCCTCGGCGTCGCTCTGGAGATGTTGCACAACGGCTCTTGGCTGATCCCGCATCGCGCCGGGGAGATCTATGGAGACAAGCCGCCGATCTTCATGTGGACGGTGGCGTTCTTCGTCTGGCTGACCGGCATGCCCAATATCGCGTTGTATATCCCGGGACTGTTTTCGGCGGTGACGGTCACGGCGATGGTCTATGACCTGGGGCGGCGTCTGTGGAATCAGCGCATCGGCCGTTATGCCGCGTTGCTGTATCTGGCGACCTATCAGACCTACAGCATCCTGCGCACCGGGCAGATCGACAGCTTCCTGATCCTGTTCACCACGCTCGGGCTCTACGGGCTGACGCGTCATCTGCTGCTCGGACCGGCGTGGCGCTGGTTTTACGTGGGCTGTGCGGCGATGGGCATTGGCGTGATCACCAAGGGTGTGGGATTTCTGCCGGCTCTGTTGCTGATTCCCTATGCCTTTGCTGCGCGCAAGGGTTGGCCGGGAGTGGTGGCGATGCCGGGGCAGGGGCGCAAATGGCTGCTCGGCTTGCTGGTGATGCTGGCGGCGATTGCGATCTGGCTGCTGCCGCTGGCACTGTCCATCGTCTTCAACGGCAGCCCGGACGAGATCGCCTACGCGCGGGAAATCCTGCTGCGCCAGACCGCAGGCCGCTACGCCGCGTCGTGGCACCATCGCGAACCGTTCTGGTACTTCTTCACCAACGTCATCCCGCAATACTGGCTGCCGCTGGTGCTGGTTCTGCCATGGCTGGTGCCGGCCTGGCGCCGGCAACTGCAAAAACGCGATGGTCGGGTGCTGGTGCTGCTCGGCTGGATCGCGCTGGTGCTGCTGTTTTTCTGCATCAGCGCCGGCAAGCGCAAGCTCTACATCTACCCGGCACTGCCGGCGCTGGCACTGGCCGCCGCGCCGCTGGTGCCGTGGCTGCTGCAACGCTGGTTCCGCCAGCGTCCGCGCCTGCGTCGAGCTTTTCCGGCGCTGGTCGCCATCTGGTTCGTGCTGTGGTTCGCCCGCGGCTTCATCGAGCCGGTCAAGGACGGCACCAACCCCAATCAAAGCCTCATGGCCCAGGCCAACGTCATGACCCAGGGCGCGAACCTGGTGCTGGTCAACTGGAGCGAAGGCCACTGGCTGTTCGCCCGCCAGCCGATTGTCCATTTCGGCATGCTCGACTCTACGGTGGAGAGGGCGGCGCAGTGGCTGCGTGAGCATCCGAAGGATTTTGCGCTGGTGCCGGATGAGGTGCTGACCCGTTGCTTCAAGCCTGAGGCGGCGCGGGAGTTAGGCGAGAACTCTCGGGCGCAGTGGTCGATTGTCGGGGCCGATGCGGACAATGGTCAGTGCACGGGGCTGGCGAACGACAGGGTTTATCGGTTCGCGTGGGATGATCCGGTGCTCACCGGCAAACTGTAGTTGTTGCTTGCCCTTGAAAGATCGCAGCCTCGTTGCACTCGACAGCTCCTACACAGAATCGGCGGTGCTCACAGGTCCTGTGGGAGCGGGCTTGCTCGCGAAGACGTTGCGTAAGGCGCCTTCGATGTTGGATGTGCCGACCTCTTCGCGGGCAAGCCCGCTCCCACAGTGATTGAGGTTGGTCGCGAGTGTTGCGTCCAGCCACAAAAGCCGTGGAGGCGGTTACGTATCACAGTGTGTACAGCCCCGTTCCTGACACAACAAACCTTCAAATCCCAGCGCATGCGACACATCGCAGATACACCGGCCTGATGAAATTCACTCATCGATTGGCCACGCCGATCATTGCGCTGACCGGGCTCGCTGTGGCCCGACATCCCTGACTTGAAGGAGATCCACGTCCATGAGCACTTCCATTTCATCGGCCGTCAAAGGCCTGCACCTGAACCTTGACCGTGCCGGCGACTGGATCGCACCGCTGACCCTGCGGATTTTCCTGGCCTGGGAATTTTTTGAGTCGGGCCTCGAGAAATTCAACGGCGAGAACTGGTTTGCCGACATTCAGAACCGCTTTCCGTTTCCGTTCGATCACCTCTCGGCTTCGCTGAACTGGGAAATGTCGATGTGGGTGGAGCTGATCTGCGCTCTGGCTCTGCTGGTGGGGCTGGCCACGCGGTTTTCGGCGATCAGTCTGATCGTCGTCACCATCGTCGCGACCGCCGCCGTGCACTGGCCATCCGAGTGGTCGAGCCTGAGCGAACTGGCCCAGGGTTACTCGATCACCAACAAGGGCTACGGCAACTTCAAACTGCCGCTTATCTACCTCGCGGCGCTGGTGCCACTGGTGCTCTCGGGGCCCGGCAAGCTCAGTCTCGATGCGCTGCTGTCGAAGCTGTTCTGGCGTCGCCATCAGTAATCCGGCAAGCGACTGGTCTGCTGTTAATTCGTCAAATTGGATCTTTTACCCGGCCCGGATGATTCGTATCGTCCGGGCTTTTTGGCGCTTTGCGCTCGGGGAATGCAGATGAATTTCACATGGCGCAGGAAAACTGCCGGGGCCATCAACGAGCCTGCCACGCCGGTGCCGGCACCGGTGCTCGCCGGCAATGTCGATGAAACACAGATGGCGATGCGCAAGGCCGAGCAGCGCGACCGGGATTTCTTCCGTGGCCTGGCGCAGCACCTGCTCACCTGCGGCAACTCGTTGTCGCCGGTCAGCGATTCGTTCTCGATGCTCAACCAGCGCCTCAAGCTCAACCACCAGCGCGCCGAAACCGTGGCCCGCGCGGCCATCGATAACCGCGAACAGGTCACGCATCTGCAGGAGCAATCGCGAGTCATGGCCGCGGGGCTCGATGCCCTGGAAGGTGTGATCACCCATCTGGTCAGCCGCGCCAGCGAGATCGACCGCATTGTCGACCTGATCAGCGATATCGCCCGTAAAACCAATCTACTGGCCCTCAACGCAGCCATTGAAGCTGCGCGTGCCGGCGACACCGGACGCGGGTTTGCCGTGGTGGCGGGGGAGGTGCGTCTGCTGGCGGAAAAGACGGCCGAAGCCACCCGGGAAATCGTCAAGGAAACCTCGGCGATCCAGCAGGAAATCAGCGAGGCCAAGCAGGCGATCTCCCAGCAGAACCAGGTTTCCAGTGCCTTCGGTGCAGTGATCGACAAAACCGCCGAGGCCATGGCCGGGATGTACGGCGAGGCGCAACAGATGCAGCGGGAAATCGACCAGTCGCACCTGCTGTCCAACGTCGAGTTGGCCAACCTGCAGGAGCTGACGCTCAAAGTCGCGGTCTATGATCGCCTGCTCAACCCAAAACCCCATTCGCCCCTGATCTTGCCGGATGAAACCGAATGCCTGTTCGGCCAGTGGTATTACGGTGAAGAGAATCAGACCCAGCAGCGCGATGCCGATTTCCGACGCATGGAAGAGCCCCATCGCCGGGTGCACAGCAGCGGTCAGGCGGCGCTGGAAGCCCATGCTCGGGGCGAGCTGGAAGAGACACTGCGGCAGGTCGGGCAGATGGAGGAGGCCAATGCCGCGGTGATGCGCACGGTCAAGGGACTGCTGCATTCGCGTCTGGGCTGAGGCGGGCCGTCGCGGGCGGGTGACGCTCCGTAACTTTTGCTATACATTTTCCGCCCGCCCTTTGCATGGTGTAACCGCTTCATGTCTCTTGCGCTCGAACGTCTAGTCGCTGGCACGCCGATCCCTTTCGCCGGTAATCGTGTCACGGTGGTCAGCCCCGAACTGGCGGCTCGCTTCCAGCCCGGAGACCACCTGTTGGTGGAGCAAGTCAGCGGTGAACTGTTGCTGATTCCGGTGGCCGACCAACAGGCGGCTGCGGTGGCGATCGAACGCGCGCAAGCGGCGTTTGCGGCGATGTCGGCGGTGTCCGATCAGGCTATCAGCCACTTCTTCGATCTTTTCGCCCAACGCCTGGAAACCCCGGATTGCTGGGCCCTGATCGAGGCGGCCAACCAGGCTGACATCGAGCGGGCCAAGGCTCGCGGTCGCTCTACCACCCGTTTGCTGGCCGATGAACGCATGCGCCGTGACATGATCTCAGGCCTGCGGGCCTGGCGCGATGCGCCTGCGACCCGGGGCAAGGTGATCAGTTGCGTCGAGCACGACGGCTGGAAAGTCGAGCAGGTGGTGTCGCCGCTGGGCATCGTCGCCTTCGTCTTCGAAGGTCGGCCGAATGTCTTTGCCGATGCCGCCGGTGTCCTGCGTACCGGCAACACTGCCGTGCTGCGCATTGGCGGCGATGCGTTGGGCACCGCCCAGGCCATCGTCACCCACGCCTTGAATCCGGCACTGGCCGACGCCGGTTTGCCGTACGGCGCGGTGTCGCTGGTGGAAAGCGTCAATCACGCCGCCGGTTGGGCGATGTTCGCCGACCGCCGTCTTTCTCTGGCGGTGGCCCGTGGTTCGGGTCGCGCGGTGAGCCAACTGGGCAGCATCGCGCAACAGGCCGGCACCGCCGTCAGCCTGCATGGTACTGGTGGCGCCTGGCTGATCGCCCATAAGGATGCCGATGCCACGCGCTTTGCCGCCGTGGTGCGCAATTCCCTGGATCGCAAGGTCTGCAACACCCTCAACGTCTGTCTGATCCATCGCGACCGCGCCGCCGAGCTGGTGCCGCTGTTTCTCGATGCGCTGCAACAGGCCGGCAAGGCTCGGGGGCAGGGCTGCAAGCTGCATATTGTCGAAGGGAGTGAAGGGCTTTTGCCCGCGGACTGGAAGGACGCCACTGTCGAGGTGTATCGCGCCGAAGGCTATCAGACCGAGGCGCTGGCCGAACCGCTGCCCGAGGAGCAGTTGGGCCGCGAGTGGGAGTGGGAAGAAACCCCGGAAGTCAGCCTGAAGATCGTCGACGACCTGGACAGCGCCATCGCCTTGTTCAATCGCTACAGCCCGCAGTTCACTGTGTCGTTGATCAGCGAAGACGCGGCGACCCAGGAGCGTTTCTACAATGCGGTCAACGCGCCTTTCGTGGGCAACGGCATTACCCGTTGGGTCGACGGTCAGTACGCGCTCAACAAGCCGGAACTGGGTTTGTCGAACTGGGAAAGCGGTCGACTGTTTGCCCGCAGCGCGATTCTGTCGGGCGATGGCGTGTTCACCGTTCGCAGCCGCATGACCCAGATCGATCTGGGCGTTAAACGCTAAACTTGTCCTTTCTCGACCGCCAGTCATTGGCGGTCGCTGCCTCTGTTTTCGTTACGCCGCATTGACCGCTTTGGCGAACCAATGCTGACAACGCCCCCTTTAGGAGCGAGCTTGCTCGCGATGGAGGTACAGACACCGCTGGGTATCAGGCAGCCAGCGTTATCGTTGACGACCATCGCGAGCAAGCTCGCTCCTGCAGTTTTATTGTTTACGGACAATAAAAGAGGGCCTGCTCTTATTGGGAGCAGGCCCTCTTTATTTATAAGTCGATAAAGACTTAGTTAATTAGCAGAACCGGTCAATCACCCGAACTTCGTTCTTACCTTGCATCGATCCCCAGGCCTGTTTCAGCGTTTGCAGAACATTGCCCATGAAGTCCTTGTCGGCGGCGGCTTTCTTGCCGACGTAGCCCTGGCCGCGACGGTACATCTTCATGCGGGCCAGCAGGTTCTGGTTGTTCTGGTCGAACTCCGCTTCATGGCTGTGGGGCGACAGGCAGTCGATGTGAACGTTGCCCGATTTGCAGATCCACAGAATATGGCTGTCGAGCGTATCTTTCTTCGCCGCGAACATACGAGCCAGTTCTTCGATAGTCGGTTGATTGTTCAGATTCATGGTAGAGCCCCCTTGACCATTTGGTGATCTTTCAAAGTTGATTCGCTAAATACATGTAGCCCATCGGTTAGTTGATCCCTGGCACCGAAACCAGGACGTCAGCAGTCGTCCGCCGGTAGTGGCGAGTGCCTGCGTCTGTTGCATGTAGTCGTGTTGAATAACTGCTACGCGTTAGCGTCACAACGAAGAGAAGCGGCGATTACCTGTTGGCCCTGCCGACGTTTTCAGGGTCGGCCACAAGCATCATGAGGATGAATCGCCAGCGCTTCTCGTCCTTGTACTGGACGTTCAGGCCAGGTCAGCTTCTTCAATCTGCCTTGTGGGCAGCGTGCATCCGGAAAAAACAGCTCGGCGGTCAGACGAGCTTGCTCAAACGTGTTGCCTGTACTCCCGATCGGGGAGACGTCTGCATCATGCAAGGGCAAATCGAAGGCGTCAACGGTTTTGTAGTGATTATTTTTGGTCACTACATATTGTCGGACAAAGTCGATTTGGAATTACAACGGCGGGGTGATCGCCGTAGGCCGCGGGCTTGCAAGGCGGTAGAGTGTGCATGGGTGGCCACCGATCATCAGCCGATGCGAAGTGAACTCACCGGACGCAAGATCCATCATGACTTTGGCCCAGAACGCTCTGGCACAAGGGTTTGCGTCGAGATGGAAAATCTGCCACTGACCGGGAACACGGCTCAAGAGGGCGGAAACGACAAACCTGGCGACGCCTTGGCCGCGAAAGCGTCGTGCTACGAACAAGTAGCCGATGTTGTGCTCGGCGCCGGGCACCTGGATGTTGTCATCCACGGTCACGAAACCGGCCAGTTCGCCATCGACGCGAATCAGAAACGGCCGGGTTGCGGGATTTCGCCAGTAGTCCGTCAGCGGATGCAGACTGAAAAAACCGTGCTCACCCAGCTCCAGCGGCAGCCACTCGCTGAAATCGTAGGTGTAGAACTGCATCAGGTTTTCGATGGTTTCCAGTTCGTCCCTGTGCGCGGCGTGTAGTGTTATCGAGAGCATTCTGGTGGGCTCCTGGCTGGGGCCTGTTCAGTATGGTCGATGCCTTTTCATCTGCCGCCGCGTGATCAAGCCTTCGCGGGTTTCGTGGTTCGTTTAGCGCCCGTCGAGGCCTTGCGTTTGCCCGGCTTGCGTTTGCTCTTCCAAGGTGTGCCCTCGCGCCCGGCAGGGCTGGCCGGGCCGCTGATGGTCAGGTTCAGGCCGGCGCAACGGGCGACCTGTTTGCTCATCCACGCCGCCTGCTTGGTGACGAATTCTTCGAGGCTCATTTCCCCGCTCTGCACCATGTCCAGCGCCTGCTCCCAGATAGCTGTGGTGCCCGGATCGGCAATCGCCCGGGGCACGGCATCGATCAGGCTGAACGCGGCGGGAGTGGCAGACAGCGCCTTGCCGTTCTTGACCAGATAACCTCGGTCCAGCAGGCCCTGGATGATCGAGGCGCGAGTCGCTTCGGTGCCGATGCCGGTGGTGTCCTTGAGTTTCTGTTTGAGCAGCGGATCTTCCACCAGTTTGGCGACGTTCTTCATCGCCTTGATCAGGTCGCCCTCGGTGAAGGGCTTCGGCGGCTGGGTCCAGAGGTCCTTGAGCTGCACGCTGTCCACTGCGCAGTCGATGCCTTCGCGCAAGCTCGGCAACGTCTGCGGAGCCGGCGCTTCACGTCCCTTGGCCGGTGCCAGGGCTTCGGGCAGGGCGCGTTTCCAGCCCGGCTCGACGATCTGCTTGCCCACCGCGCGCAAAGCCTGGCCAGCGCAGTCGAAGTCGGCCTGGGTGCGGTCGTATTCGTGATTGGGCAGGAACTGCGCCAGATAACGGGCGCGAATCAGCGTGTAGACCGCGCGATGTTTGCCGCTCAAGCGCTCAAGATTCTTTGCCGCCGCAGTGGGGATGATGCCGTGGTGCGCGCTGACCTTGGCATCGTTCCAGGCCCGCGAGCGGCGCTGCGGTTCGAGGTGATCACGCAGGGCGTCGAGCGCGGGATCGGCCTGGCGCAGCGCCGCCAGAATCGCCGGAGCCTCGCTGTGCTGACTCAACGGCAGGTAGCCGCAGTCGCTTCGCGGATAAGTGATGACCTTGTGGGTTTCATATAGCGCCTGGGCGATGTCGAGAGTTTCCTGAGCGCCCAGTCCGAGCTTCTTCGAGCAGACTTCCTGAAGAGTGCCCAGATCGAACGGCAGCGGCGCCACTTCGCGCATGCGCTCGGTGCGCAGCTTGATCACCCGGGCACTCGCTGCGCCCATCATCGCCGCGGCGGCCTGTTGCGCCAGCCCCTGATTCAGGCAGCGATCCTGATCGTCACAGACATCGGAAGGGGCGCGCCATTGCGCGGTGAACGCGGTACCGTCATGCAGCAGCTGCACATCGATGGCCCAGTAGGGCACCGGGATGAAGTCGGCGATGCTGCGATCGCGATCCACCACCAGGCGCAGGGTCGGGGTTTGCACCCGGCCCACCGGCAACACGCCCTGGTAGCCGGACTGACGCCCGAGCAGCGTGAACAAGCGGCTCATGTTCATGCCGATCAGCCAGTCGGCGCGGCTGCGGCCCAGGGCCGAGTGGTAAAGGCTGAAGGTCTCGGCTCCGGGCTTGAGCGCGGCCAGGGCCTTGCGAATCGAGGCATCGTCCAGCGCCGACAGCCACAGGCGGCGGATCGGCCCGCGATAGCGGCAGTGCTCCACCAGTTCACGGGCGATCATCTCGCCCTCACGGTCGGCGTCGGTGGCGATGATCAGCTCGGACGCCTCGCCGAGCAAGCGCTTGACCGCCTTGTACTGGCTGGCGGTACGCGGTTTGACGGTCATTTTCCATTTGTCCGGAATGATCGGCAGGTCGGCCAGGACCCAGCGCTTGTAGCGGGCGTCATAGGCGTCCGGCGGCGCGGTTTCCAGCAGGTGGCCAATGCACCAGGTCACCGTGACATCCGATCCCAGCCAGCAGCCATCGCCACGACGCCTGGCACCGAGCACGGCGGCAATGTCTTTGGCCTGGGAGGGTTTTTCACAGAGGTACAGCCGCATAACCACCATCGTCGATCAGGATTCGCAGAGGTGCACAGAATGGCGGCAGATGCGCGTTGGATCAACCATTATCTGTATGGATGTACAGTCAATGCGTTGCACTTGTTTGCATGACCCGTTCGGCTGTGAGGTCGTCGCGCCGGTCAAAGTTGGGTTATACCTGATACATCGTGGTCTCGGGTTTAGGGGCCGCTGTCCTGTCCATCAAGGCACCATCACGGCCCGGCAGCGCTCCCGCAGGTCAATCACCGTCATGAGGAACGAATTTCATGAAAAGCACCGGTCCCAGTCCTGTCATCACCATCGCCGAGCAACCCGGCTGTCTGTTGGTGAAGTTCCATGGCATCCAGGTGGCCGCGTCCTCGCGAGCGCTGGTGCTGCTGGAGGCCAACTACCCGCCGGTGTATTACGTGCCGCGCGAAGACATCGACGAGAAGTACTACGCCCGCACCGATCACACCAGCTACTGCCCCTACAAGGGCGACGCCAGCTATTTCAGCCTGCAGGTGCCGGGGCATGAGGGGGCCAACGCGGTGTGGAGCTACGAGAATCCGAAAGTGTCGGTATCGCAGATTCGTGAGTACCTGGCGTTTTATCCGGATCAGGTGAAGTTCGAGGTGGTTGAGCTCGAAGAGTGAGAGGCGATCCTGCCCTGTAGGAGCGAGCTTGCTCGCGATGTACGCCCGGACACCGCGGGGTGTCAGACAGCCAGCGTTATCGTTGGCGTCCATCGCGAGCATGCTCGCTCCTACAGGGGAGGTGGTTCATTTGGGCCAGAACCGCTCACCACCTCCGGGCGCATCCGTCCATGCTTGCAATGAGCGGGTCGGCAGGTCGAAGTAGTCCCGCGTGCGCGCATAGCCATGTCCACCCATGCGGCCGATCGCGTCCAGGCCCAGTTGATCGATGTACAGGGTCTTCGGGTCGATCAGTTCGTCCCGCACGTGGGCCATCAGCACTTCACCGAAAATGATCTCCCGGGACTGGCCGATGTTGAGCGCCATCATCCGTCGACATTCCAGCGCCACCGGGGCTTCGCCGATGCGTGGGCATTTGACGGTGGTGCCGGCGATGGCGGTGAGGCCGGCGGCGGTCAGTTCGTCAAAACCGGGGGCGAAGGGCACGGCACAGACGTTCATGGCTTCAACGAGTGCATCGCTGACGATGTTGACGGTGAATTCCTGATTGAGCTGGATATTGCGCGTGGTGTCCTTGGGACTTTGGTCGCCGTAGTTTTCCACCCCCAAGGCGAGGATGGGCGGGTCTGCCGATAGTGCATTGAAAAAGCTGAAGGGCGCAGCGTTGACCCGGCCTTCGCCGTCGACGGTGGTGACCAGGGCAATCGGCCGTGGCACCACGCTGCCGATCAGAATCTTGTATTTTTCCCGTGGGCTCAGTTGGCTGAAGTCGAAGCTTTGCATGGGCAGAATTCTCTAAATAAGGGGATCGACGGCGCACAGTGGCGCCTGTGCGCTGTAGTTGTCGGCGAACGGGATGGCCGGCTGGAACAGGGTTTTCCAGTCCGGCTGGCCGAAGGCCCGGTCGCTGTGACTGCGCATCAGTTTTTCGAATTGTTGTTGTGCCTGGCGCTGCAGAGTGGCGTAGTCGATGCCGTTGACCTGACCGTCCTGCATCACGCAGCGGCCGTCGATGTAACTGGCGATGCAGTCGTCGCCGCGTCCGGCCAGCACCAGATTTTTCAGGGGGTCGAACAGCGGCCCCAGGTGCATGCCACGCAGGCTGAAGACGGTGATGTCGGCCTTGCAGCCTGGCGCCAGGCGACCGAGGTCGTCGCGCCCCAGCGCCTTGGCACCGCCGAGGGTGGCGGCGTTGTACAGGTCGAGTGCGCTGGTCAGCGAATTGCCGCCCTCCATCAAGCGAGCGATGTTCAGGCCCTGGCGCATGTTGTCGAGCAAATCCGCCGGCCAGGTGTCGGTGCCCAGGGCGAAATTGATGCCCTTGGCCCGATAACGACCGAAGGAGTTCAGCGCCTCGCCATCCCGGGCGAAGACCACCGGGCAATGCACCAGGCTGGCGCCGCCGTCCACCACCCGCTGCAAGTCGTCATCGCCACGGGTGTAGATGCCGTGGGGCAGCAGGCTGCGCGGCGTCAGCAGGTCCAGTTGCTGCAACCAGGCCAGGGGTGAAGCGTCGCGCAATTGCTCGACCATCGCCACTTCGCCCAGGCCCTGGCAGCAATGCAGGCGCATTGGCGCGTCGAGTTCGCGGCTCAGCGCGGCGGTCCGTTGCAGCAGTGCCGGGGTGCAGGTCTGGATGCGATCGGGCAGCAGCGCGCCGCGAATCAGGTCGCCGTTGGCGCCATCGAAGTCCTTGAAGAACCGTTCGGCCGCCTCGAGCCCCGCCAGGCCCCGATTTTCATCCCAGTGATGGGCCAGGGTGCCGTCGGCTTGCCAGTAACTCATGCCGCTCATGTAGCAGGGGCCGAGGTAGGTCCGTAGTCCCAGCTCGGAAGCGACGCCTGCCACCGCGGAAAATTCGTCGTAATTTTCCGCCCACTCGCGGTAGTACATCGAGGTGATCGGCATCGCCGTGGTGATGCCATTGCGGATCAGCTGCGTGAAGGCGTAGCGGTATTTGGAAACTTCTTCATCGAAGCTGTAGCTCTCACGGGGCCCGCGGGCCAGGTACTCGGCGGACCACATCCGGCCCATCTGGCGCTCGTCGCCGTTGTCCAGTGTCAGCACCGTGGAATCGAGATCGCCCAAGGCATCCAGATCGATGAAGCCTGGGCCGATAAGCGCATTGCCATGGTCGATCCACTGATCCACCGGCCCCGCATAATCGCGTCCGACGAAGACGATCCGCGAGTCTTCGAACACCACCTCGCCATCGCGCCACAGCACATGCTGCGTGCCGTCGTAGCCGACCACGCAACTGGCCTTGAGGCCGATGCGCTTCACAGACGGCTTTCCAGCAAACGACCGCCGGACGCGATCAGCAGCCCACCGCGATACACCTGGCGCGCAGGCCGCGCGACTACGGCTTCACCCAGGGTGTACACCTGCATCAGCAGGAAGTCCGCGGGTTGGCCGATCTCCACGGTGCGGCCTTCACGACCCAGTGCCTTGGCGCCGTTGACCGAGGCTGCATCGAACACCGCCGCCAGCTCCTCGTCCTTGTTCAGGTCGAAACGGAACGCCAGCAGCATCGCGCGTTCGAGCATGTCGCCGTTGCCCATGGGCGACCAGGCATCGCGAATGCCGTCCGAGCCCAGGCAGACATTGACCCCGGCTTCGCGCAGGGCGAGGAAGGGCGGCACGGCGGTATCGGCCGGCGCCGAACTCATCAGGGAAATACCCAGCGCCGCCAGACGCTCGGCCACCGGTTTGACCTGGCTCCACGGCAACATGCCGAGGCAGTAGGCGTGGCTGATCATTACGCGGTTTTGCAATCCGAAGCGCTCGGTGTAGTCGGCGATCAGTTTGATCTGCCACAGGCCCAGCTCGCCCTTGTCGTGCAGGTGGATGTCCACGCCACGGTCGAATTCGCTGGCCAGTTCGAAGACGAAATCCAGTTGCGCGATGGGGTCGTTGTCGATGCCGCAAGGGTCGAGGCCGCCGACGTTCTCCACGCCCATGGCCATGGCCTGGCGCATCAGTCCGGCGGTGCCGGGGCGGCTGATCAGGCCGGTTTGCGGGAACACCACCAGTTGCAGGTCGATCAGGTCGCGGTAGCGTTCCTGCAGTTGTTGCATGGCCTCGACGTGGCGCAGGCCGAATTCCGGGTCGATGTCGACGTGGCAGCGCATGGTCAGCGAGCCACGGGCGATGCAGTTTTCCAGCAGGGCGCCGGCTCGGTCGGCAATCGGCGTGGTGACTTCACGCAGGATACGACGCTCGTTGGCGATGTAGTCCTTGAGGGTCGGCCCGGCGCTGTTCGGGCGCCAGGGTTGGCCCCACAGGGTCTTGTCCAGGTGAACGTGGCTTTCCACCAGGCTGCCGGTGAGCAGCTGGTTCTGGCCGTCGATGTCAGTGGCCAGCAGCTCGCAGGTTGTGGCCGGGCGGCGTTGGGTGAAACGGCCGTTTTCGATCAGCAGGTCTTCGGCGGTGGCGCCGTAGGGGCGCACGTTGCGTAGCCAGCGGGGGTGGGTCATAGATACCTCATTTCAGTCTTTGAATCAGCGGTGTTCGGGCGGGCCTCTTCGCGAGCAAGCCCGCTCCCACAGGGGGGGGCGGGGAGTTCACAAGTTTTGTGATCAGCACCAATCCCTGTG
>NZ_JBSVXG010000113.1:0-19327 GCF_054070595.1 Pseudomonas sp. SDO55104_S430
ACATTGGATCAGTGTCGAATGAAGATTTGGTGTTCACCGGCGATCCAATGTGGGAGCGGGCTTGCTCGCGAAGGCGGCCTGCAAGACAACACAGAAGCCTGCTCGTACAATGCCCGCTGCCCCGCAGGAGACTCCAATGACACGCGTAGCCAGCCCCCGCAAACCCCGCGCAGCCAGCCAGGCCCGGATCGATTCGATTCTCGATGCGGCGCGCACGCTGCTGGCGGCCGAGGGTGTGGCCAGTCTGTCGATCTACAGTGTCGCCGAGCGCGCGCAGATCCCGCCCTCCTCGGTCTACCACTTCTTCGCCAGCGTCCCGGCCCTGCTCGAAGCGCTGACCGCCGATGTCCACGCCGCCTTCCGCGCCTGCCTGCAAGCACCTATCGACCACGCCACGCTCAACAGCTGGCG
Organism: Pseudomonas sp. SDO55104_S430; assembly: GCF_054070595.1. Lineage (NCBI taxonomy): Bacteria > Pseudomonadati > Pseudomonadota > Gammaproteobacteria > Pseudomonadales > Pseudomonadaceae > Pseudomonas > Pseudomonas sp. SDO55104_S430. The sequence continues at coordinate 412 of NZ_JBSVXG010000113.1, forward strand.
TGACCTTTCGCGCCTGGTCGAACAACGCATGCTGGCCATCTACGGCGCCGACGCCGCCGCCCGCCAGCTGATCCTCGCTCAGCACGGACTCACCGAAGTCACCCAGGCCGACCGCCAGCACGACATCGAACTGGGCGACCTGATGCACAAGCTGTTCGACCACCATTTCGAGTTGCCGAAGCTGCCGGATGACGTGGATGTGTTTGCGCTGGCCATGGAGCTGGGAGACCGTGTGTACGCACGCTCGGTGCAACAGCACGGGCAGATCACCCCGCGCATGGCCGAGGAAGGGATGCGGGTGTTCGATGCGTATCTGGGGCTGTATCTGCCGCCTTACCTGCCAAAGCGCGGCGGTCCGGCCTGAGATCTTCGCCAGACTCTCTGCCTCTTCGCGAGCAAGCCCGCTCCCAACGGTCAAATAACCCTAAGAAACAGCCGTTCAACGGAGTGATCTAATTTTTTCTGAACAATTAAACTTGCGTTGTCACGTGTAGGTAGGATGTTCTCGACAAGATTTTTTAAATTGACACGCTCCCATATATCCGCAGCCATCGAAATGGCTTCATCATTGGAAAAATCTCTAAATTTATTGAAATATGATTCAGATGACTGAAAGGCCGTATTCTTCAAACGAACAAACCTGTCGATATACCAACTTCTAATGGTGTCAGCTGGGGCATCGACATAGATAGAGAAGTCGATAAAATCCAAAACATCGCAACTCGCCCTGTCATGATTCTGCAGGACATTCAATCCTTCCAATACAAGGATATCCGGCACTTGCACTTGCTGCACGACCTCAGGAACTATGTCATATAGAACATGAGAATATATGGGTATATTGACCGCGCGTCGCTCTATGCATACAGAATAAAGAAACTCATAAAGCATTTTCTTATCATACGACTCCGGAAAACCCTTTCTATGTAAAATATTTTTATTATTGAGCTCTTTCAATGAAAAAAGAAATGAATCCGTTGTGACCAGCTGAACACTCTGCGACTCGCACAAGGCCTCCAGGATAGATGACAACGTTCTTGCAAAAGTACTTTTTCCTACTGCTACACTGCCGGACACACCAATGACATAGGGTGCATTTAATACAGGCAACCCTAAAAAATTCTCTTTTACTTGGTGAACCGATCGAGCTGCTGCAGCTCGTGCATTTAATAGATGAGCCAGTGGAATTAATATATTCATTACTTCCTTACGCGTCGCAGGCTGAACGGAAGATAAAAGCTCCTTCATCAACGATGACGAACCGCTAGAAATTTTCTTAGCGGAAAAGCACGACCACTGCTCAGGGCTGAATTCCCAGTAGCTACAATTGCCTTGCGAAAGTACGAGTCCATTTTGCACTGTAGTCATATCCATCCTGCATATGCCTTACTAAAAATAGCAAAATATCAGATAGGATCATCATATCCAAATCGATATTTAGCAAAACCTTCAGGAAACGACCGGTGTTCGTGAGGATTTATCCATACTCGATGCAATAGCCTTCTCGTCAACTGACTTGAATTACTTATAAAAGGTCTTCTCGCATGCAAAGCAGTGTTATTATCGTAAAAAACAATAACCCCAGCATCCATTTTGAAAGAAATATGGTTTTTTGGATCTTCGCACAATTTAGAAAAAATCTCGATCGCTTGGAGTTCCGCGCAACTTGGCTTTAGTTTCATTTTCTCCAACCCTGGCAGTATATAGTCCGCCAGATAAAATCGACAACTTAAGGTTGAATCCCGATAGTGGAACACTGAGTTACGATAAGCGGGAGGCATTCCCACTTCCTCTTCACCACGGCTATCATAGAGAAAACCATGATAGAAAAGCGCCAAATACTCCTTGTATTCCGCCAATATCAAGTTATGTATATTACCAGCACTAACCACCAGCGACTCACCACCCTCCTGGGAATTATTAATACATAGCAACCCGGTTATATCTGAAGAATCGCTGTGAAAATTTAGGCCCTGATTTGTGTTATACGCCCGCACATTAAGATCAGCTAAAGTACCTGACTTCTTATCAGAAACGGTAACCACTTTATCACCACCATGATTTTGTGAAACTAACTTCCCAATCCTACCTGCCAGCAAAAGATAGAAGCGCAACATCTGTTCTTCAGAATAATCATCTGGCGACAATCCTTTAAGCACCGCAAAACCCTGTCCACGCTCGCAAATATCAGTAATGCGCGTGGCGAGTCCATTCAGCAAGTGATCGATTTCCAAAGACGCAATACCACTTTTTATTAACGTTTCAAAATTACCATTAAATACATCTGATAGATTAAGAAATGAATCCTGTTGGGCATATGTGGCAGCAGTCCAGCAATGGGATCCTTCTATGATATCCAGTAACATTTCCTACAACCCTCAATACACGTTTAGATCTTAGAGTTCATTAAGGCGCGCGCTGATTCCGATTATTTCTTCGCGCCAAAACCTAGAGTGTTCGGGGAAGCTCAATATGCATAGGTAAGTCCCTATGCGCATTAAGCGAATCGAACGGATTAGTGCTGTGTAGCAATGAAGTAGGACGGCGAGTGAAAAAAATCAACATATCCCTAGTAGCCTCCTTATTTGTGTCGGAGGCATACACCGGCGATAGGCTATGTTTTTTTTCACTATCGACAATAAATAAAGTATCTAGAAAATTCATATGCTGCACCCTTCCCAACATATATTTTTCGGATGCACTATCCCAGCCTATACCATTTTCTTCCTTGTAATCATGTATGAAAGTCACCGCACTATCCAGCGACATGTTTTTTGTTCCTAACAACGTGGTCATTGTATGTTCCACGCCGTCACTATGAACTCCCTCCAGTGCTGGCTCTCCCTGCAAGCTTCGTGTTGTCAGCGTCCTGAGGTTGAATACTGTACAGACATTGCGATGTCGCTCCGGGAGCAAATTTTTCCTAGGATGGATATAAAAATCCTTGATAAACATTGATTTTATACAGAGGAGCGCTTGAAATGCTGTATTTAACTGTAATTCGTTATCAATCTCCTCGAATGACCTTAATTTGTTAGAGTCAAAACGGACAAAGTCTTCGTCATGCGAAAGTATGAATGGCTGAAACTCAAGCCTAGTTATGTTTGACTCCTTATAGTCAAACAAAAACCGACCATTACGCGACTTTCTAAACGGCAAGGTTGGATCAGATCTTAGATTATCACTAATGTACTGTAACGAAATAATATCGACGTCTGTCGCTCCCAGACAGCGTAGGTACTCCTTTAACTTCTCACCTTCGATAAAAAGATATCTATCCCTCAAGTATCGCGCTTTTAACTCCGACAGTTCACCACTGGCCCAGACAGGTAAATTATTCATGATTTTCGACCCTGATATTAAATTCAAACTTCACTCGGGTTGACGCGCCCCTAGTGAAACACGACAGAAGGGATAATATAGTGAGGGTGCAAATTTCTTGGCACCTGTACCTTGAGACAGGTTGTTACGACTAACGAATGTGTGGGATAAACCGATCAGTCCTTCTGAGCTAGAGCCATACAAAACAAAATCTGCAGAACTAAATCGTTGGGCTTGAAGCACCGCGGCATCCTTTAATAAGCACGCCTGGCAAACAATTCACCAGACACGGGAGACCCGTAAATGCGCACTGTTATGCACGCAAAACTTCATAATGCCATTGTGACCGAAGCAAATCTGGCTTACGTAGGATCTATTACCATCGACCAAGAATTATTGGACAAGGTCGATATATGGCCTGGAGAAAAGGTAATGGTCGTATCAAACACATCAGGAGCCCGACTGGAGACTTACGTTATTTCGGGGGAGAGAGGGAAAAAAGACATCTGCATTAACGGTGCGGCAGCGCACCTTATTACCGCTGGCGAACAAGTTATCATTATGGCTTTTCAAAACAGCGCTAAACGAATTGAAGCCAAAGTCGCAATTTTAGACAAATACAATAACGTGCTCCAAATGCTTCAAGAAAAACCCAACAGTATGGCTCCGAATTAAACTCGCGTAACCGTCACCAACTCTTTGGATCACAAATGAAATTATCAGATTATCGCGCTATAAGCTTCGATTGTTTCGGAACTCTGGTAGATTGGGAGTCGGGAATTATAAAAGCATTGCGAGACTCGTGTGACGATGCACTCATGCAAATTTCTGACGTGCAACTCATCGCCCATTTCCTGACTCAAGAATCGATCATTCTTGCCAAACATCCGGAGATATTTTATCCCCTCGCACTTAGCAAAACCTACGCATTAGTCTTAGCTGAACTCGATAGACCTTGCGACGAGGAAAAAGCCATTTCCTTTGGGAGCTCCGCTGCCAAATGGCCACTGTTCGCTGACACGATATACTCTTTAACTTACCTGCAGCAATATCATAAATTGGTAATTTTATCCAACATTGATGAGACTTCAATCGAAGCGGCTAAAACCAATTTTTTATGCAGTTTTTACCGCACCTACACTGCTCAGGCCATAGGCTCATTCAAACCAGCCTTGGAAAATTTTAAGTATCTAGTCCGCAATCTCGCAGACCTTGGCATCGAAAAACGGGAAATTCTACACATAAGTGTTAGTAGGTTCCATGACATAGACCCCGCTGCTACAACTGGTATTGATACCGCTTGGATCAATCGAGCAAACACTTTGAATGGAACTCTTTCCATTCACAAGGATTTTTCCCCACGCGCTGAGCCTAACTATAGGTTTCGCTCACTGGCAGAACTCGTTGACGCGCATAAAATAGGCCTTTAAAAAGCGCGATTTTTTTTTAAAAAAGGAGAAACAATAATGGAAGTCATCCACACAATTAAAGAAATGAGAAATCATCTGAATTATGTTCGCAACGAAGGAAAAACGATAAGTTTTGTTTCAACAATGGGAGCACTGCATGCGGGCCATATTGATCTTGTAAGGCATGGCAAAGAAATTAGCGATTTCACCGTCGCGGGTGTTTTCCTTAATCCCTCTCATTTCGCAGAAGGTGAAGATTATGATAAATACCCACGCACCTTGGAAACCGATTGCTTCCAACTTAACGAAGCAGGATGCGACATTGTATTTGCGCCATCGGTGAAAGAAATGTATCCACTCGGACTCGATCACCAGGCAAATGTTACGGTTCCATTTTTGAGCGATCAGTTCTGCGGTAAAACTAGACCTCATTTTTTTGGCGCAATTGCAACTATAGTCACAAAGCTCCTGAACGTCGTCCAACCGGATTACTCTCTATTTGGTGAAAAAGATTTTCAACAACTTGCGGTATGTCGCAGACTTGTGGAGACGTTAAATATCCCCACTCATGTTGTTGGCGTACCGACAGTAAGGGACACTAGAGGTTTAGCACTTAGTTCAAGAAACGGCTACTTGAACGATACTGAGCTAGAGCAAGCCTCTTATTTATATCAAGTCTTACTCAACGCAAAACGGATGGCACTTGAAGGTAATTTTTCTTATTCTGATATAGAAAGTGAATCTTTGGAAGCATTGATTCGATTCGGTTTCAAACCAGATTACTTCAATTGCGCCGATGCTCTCACACTAGACCCGGCATCTGAAACCACGAGCAACCTGGTCATACTCTGCGCCGCACATCTTAACAACGTCCGGTTGATTGACAACATAACATTCTCAAATGTGGTCACATCTGCTCCTTGAACTCTTTGGTTCACAACAATACCAGCATTGACACCTAAGCCACTAAGAACCTAGCACACTCACTAAGGCATATACATGAATAGGCTTCCCGTACAAGACGCGATTGCAGTTTGTGAGCGAATTGGAATCTATAAATCTTCGTGCTCAATATATGGCGGATTACCTGGCGTCTTCGACTATGGCCCATTAGGGGCCGAAATCAAGATTCACTTGAGGAAGGCGTGGTGGCAGGCAATTGTTTATGACAGGGATGATGTGCACGGTATTGAGGCAGCTCTACTAACCTCCCCTCTCCTACACAAGTATTCTGGATTTCTAGGGGCTAACTATGAGGAATTTGGCGTATTTGAAACTCATATCAAAGATAGTGACAAATGCTTATCACCATGCCATTTACGAGTAACGACTGCCCAGCATAGCTTTGCTAACTTCGACAGCGTTAAAGAATGGACCCAGGCATCCCTTCCTTTTGGAATTGCGCAGATCGGCAAAGCATTCAGAAATGAACAGGAAGTCACTGACTTCCCAGTGAGGATGAGGGAATTTGAACAAATGGAGTTGCAGTATTTTATTCCGACTAGAGATGCTCGACAGTGGCATGATTATTGGTTGACGCAACGGCTTGATTGGTGGCAACAACAGGGAATCAACTTAAATAACCTCATGGTTGAAGACGTGCCTAGGGAAGAACTGGCACATTATTCAAGTAAGACTTATGACATTTACTACAAACAACAAAATGAAAGCTTTTTTGAAATTGAAGGAATAGCTGACCGTGGCGACTTTGACTGCGGTTCTCATAGCGGGTATCAGAACATCATAGACATTCAGTCTTCCGTCCTACCCAATAATGTATCCACCGCACTCATGGCAGTTAGAGATCCAACCACTAATTCTCTATTCGCACCTTCCGCTATTGAACCCGCAGCAGGCGTGGACCGCGGCTTAATGGCGATTCTACTCGACTCGTATGTTCGCATTCATTCATCCGATAGCACCAGTCGCATAGTATTGCGCATCAAACCTCATTTAGCCCCTATAAAGGCATGTTTGTATATTGAAAACCCAAATGATCTGCAATCAATAGAAAACGCAACTGTAATCAAACGAAAATTACAGCAAATCTCTGTTGGAAAGGTTTCCATAAACATCGGAGATGAAAAACAAAAATTAATTAAATATCACGATGAGATAGGAACACCCATCTTTATTTCACTTGATGAAATGTTTACACATGGGATTATCACCATTCGAAATCGAGATACCGCGCTTATCGAAAAAACAACAATCGATCAGTTTTATCAAACATTCAAATCAATTTATAGATCATAATTTCGACACTCCTTGATAAATAGCCATGATGGTTTCATTCCACAATAGAGTGTTAGCCTTAAGATTCTGCTAGGGAAACCATATCAATGAATACACTTTTTAGATCAAACCCCCATCAATATCAAAAACAAGATGACCCACTCATCAATCTGGCACACCAATTAGATATCCACAAGAAAAGAAACAACACGCTTTTACTTGTTTACTGTTCTTTTTTTGTGATCATAGCCTTAAGACACAACAAGCAAGTAATCGAACCACCATTGATTGACAGCGTGGCTTTTGCTTTGTCTTTCGCATTTGTTTTTCTTACATTCTTATGTTTTTCTCGAGAGCGCTCACACGCTGAAAAAGCATATCGCAACTTGCAAATTTATTTATCGACCCTCCCTGATGATAGGACGCTGGTATCCTATCAATATTCCATGGAGCATAACAATCATATATTTCACATCACATATAGCGGCGCAAAGAGACACTACAATGTTAAATACTCATCGGAAGGCCATTTAGAAATCACTGAATACGAGGGCGTACCAACTCTGGATTTCTTGAACAAGACTACTATTCAACAGGGCAAACAACCTTAAGTCAACAACCAACATAAGTCACCTCTAAATGGAAATAGATGGCGAACCTGATCACAACAACTCCCCAACGTTTATCTCGCGACTTAAGTCCACCCTTGAAATGGAAATTCAAGAAAAGGGCTTCTTACGATTTACGTACTTTATTGTGAGAAAGACAAACCTAAAAAGCGCTTTTTTGATCAGCAACTATCCACCAGGCTGGGTAGAAGAGTATATGCTCAGAAGCCACTATCTTACTGACCCAGTTATTCAGCGTGGGCTTCGCACAGTCGCACCTTTTTTTTGGCGTGAGTGCAGGATAAAGGATGGAGACTATAATTCTATTAACTCAAAAACCATGAAACACTCTCCCTTAACAGGCGGTTACTGCTTCACACTTCACGACGCCAACGGGTGTTTTTCCTTGCTAAATGTCGGTGATAGGTTTGACCCTGCCTTGTTACGTATTCGTGAGCAACATAAAGCTGAACTCCAGATGCTGTTAATTCGATTTCACCAACGTATCATTTTTAGCCCACAAATTTTGGAGTTCATATTTTCCGAAAGAAAAAGGAAGTCACTCACCTCTCGAGAGCAAGAGATCTTAAAATGGGCGTGCATTGGAAAAACGTACACCGAGATATCATTGATCACCGGCATTAGTGTACGAACAGTAAAATTTCACATGCGTAACATTGTAGAAAAACTCGATGTTTCCAATGCTAAACATGCTATTTCAAAAGCACAGCAGGAAGGTTTGTGCATTGCAAATGCGTTAACACTTTAATTAAACAAATGGCTTTTCGGCCAGCCAAAAAAATCCCGAAGGGCGAAAACCCTCCGGGTTGTCTGCACAGCATGCAATCACAATTTGGCGATCGACACCTCTGTGGATTTCACGAACGCGATCACTTCGCTGCCCACCGCCAGCTCCAGCTCTTTCACTGAACGGGTGGTGATCACCGAGGTGACGATACCGGAAGCAGTCTGCACGTCGATTTCCGACAGCACGTCGCCCAAAACGATTTCCTTGATGGTGCCCTTGAACTGGTTGCGTACGTTGATGGCTTTGATAGTCATGATGTTGATTCCTGTCGTTGGATAAGGCTTGAGTTATTGAGCCCAGCGCAATTGCGTAGGCAAAAGTGAAACAGGTTCCGGTTCCGGCGGTTGACCCGGCAGGGACAGCACGCGGTTGAGGACTTCGGTTTCCAGCGCCGCCAGCCGGTGGGAGCCGCGAACCCGGGGGCGCGGCAGTTCCACGTGCAGGTCGAGGCCGATTTCGCCGTCTTCGATCAGGATCACCCGATCGGCAATCGCCACCGCTTCGCTGACGTCATGGGTCACCAGCAAGACCGTGAAGCCGTGCTGTTGCCAGAGTCGTTCGATCAGTTGCTGCATCTCGATGCGGGTCAGGGCGTCCAGCGCGCCCAGCGGCTCGTCGAGCAACAGCAGGCGCGGTTGGTGAATGAGCGCGCGGGCCAGTGCCACACGCTGCTTCTGCCCACCAGACAAGGCCGCCGGCCACTCGTTGGCGCGGTCCGCCAGGCCGACCGCTTCCAGAGCTTGCAAAGCCTGTGGCCGCCAGTCGCCCTTGAGCCCGAGGCCCACGTTGTCGATGATCCGTTTCCAGGGCAGCAGACGCGCTTCCTGGAACATCAACCGCGTGTCTTCCCGCGCCTCGCTCAGCGCCGCGGAACCGGCCAGCAACTGTCCGCCCGTGGGCTGGTCGAGACCGGCCAGCAAACGCAGCAAAGTGCTTTTGCCGCAGCCACTGCGACCGACTACCGCGACGAACTGACCGGCCGGAATGTGCAGGTCGATTTCGCGCAGCACCTGCCGCGAACCAAAGGTTTTTTGCAGCTTGCGCACCGCCAGCGGAATCCCGCGCAGCAGGCGTGGAGGTTGTTGAGCCGTCATGCGGCACCTCCCTTGGCAACCTGATAGGCCGGATGCCAGCGCAGCCAGACACGTTCAAGTCCACGGGCCGCGAGGTCGGCCAGCTTGCCGAGCACCGCGTACATCAGGATCGCCAGCACCACCACGTCGGTCTGCAAAAACTCCCGGGCATTCATCGCCAGGTAGCCGATGCCGGAGCTGGCGGAGATGGTTTCGGCGACGATCAGCGTCAACCACATGAAGCCCAGGGCGAAGCGCACACCGACCAGAATCGAAGGCAGCGCGCCCGGCAGAATCACCTGACGGAACAGGCTGAAACCGGACAAGCCGTAGCTGCGGGACATCTCCACCAGCGCCGGATCGACGTTGCGAATGCCGTGATAGGTGTTGAGGTAGATCGGGAACAAGGTGCCCAGCGCCACCAGAAAAATCTTCGCCGACTCGTCGATGCCGAACCACAGGATCACCAGTGGAATCAACGCCAGATGCGGCACGTTGCGGATCATCTGCACCGAGCTGTCGAGCAGGCGCTCGCCCCATTTCGACAGGCCGGTGATGAAGCCAAGGACCAGGCCGATGCTGCCGCCGATGGCAAAGCCCAGCGCTGCGCGCCAGCCGCTGATCGCCAGATGCGTCCAGATCTCGCCGCTGCGCACCAGACTGACGCCGGCTTCGATCACTGCGACCGGTGCCGGCAGGATCCGCGTCGACAACCAGCCCGCCGACACCGACAACTGCCACACCGCCAGCAGCAACACCGGCAACGCCCAGGGCGCGAGGCTGTGGATGATTTTCTTCATGGCGCGCCTCAGCTCTGGGACGCGGCTTTGGGAAGAATGTCGTTGGCCACCATCTCGCCGAACGGACTGACGTAACCGGCGCTTTTCGGCAGCTCAGGACGCTCGACATCCAGATGCGGGAACAGCAGCTCGGCGACGCGGTACGACTCTTCCAGGTGTGGATAACCGGAGAAAATGAAGGTGTCGATGCCCAGGTCGGCGTACTCCTTCACGCGGGCAGCGACGGTCGGACCATCACCCACCAGCGCCGTGCCGGCACCTCCGCGCACCAGACCGACGCCGGCCCACAGGTTGGGGCTGACTTCCAGGTTGTCGCGACTGCCGCCGTGCAGCGCGGCCATGCGTTGCTGGCCCACCGAATCGAAGCGAGCCAGGGACGCCTGGGCCCGAGCGATGGTGTCGTCGTCCAGGTGCGAGATCAGGCGATCCGCCGCCTGCCAGGCCTCGGCATTGGTTTCCCGCACGATCACATGCAGACGGATGCCGAAGCGCACGGTGCGCCCGAGCTTGGCGGCCTTGGCCCGCACTTGGGCGATTTTCTCGGCCACCGCGGCCGGCGGCTCGCCCCAGGTCAGAACCATTTCCACCTGCTCTGCCGCCAGGTCCTGCGCCGCTTCCGACGAGCCACCGAAGTACAGCGGCGGACGCGGTTGCTGGATCGGTGGATAGAGCAGCTTGGCGCCCTTCACGCTGATGTGCTGGCCGTCGTAATCGACGGTCTCGCCTTCCAGCACCCGACGCCAGATGCGGGTGAATTCCACCGAGGCCTGATAGCGCTCTTCGTGAGTCAGGAACAGACCGTCGCCGGCCAATTCTTCCGGATCACCGCCAGTCACCAGGTTGAACAGCGCACGCCCGCCGGACAGACGATCCAGGGTCGCCGCCTGACGCGCCGCCACCGTCGGGGAAATGATCCCGGGGCGCAGGGCGACCAGAAACTTCAGGCGCTGGGTCACCGGAATCAGCGACGCCGCCACCAGCCACGAGTCTTCGCAGGAGCGACCGGTAGGGATCAGCACCCCGCCAAAACCCAGACGATCGGCCGCTTGCGCGACTTGTTGCAGGTAACCGTGGTCGACGGCGCGGGCGCCTTCGGCGGTGCCAAGGTAATGGCCGTCGCCGTGGGTTGGCAGGAACCAGAAGATATTGAGGCTCATGGAGTGGTCTCCTTGGGGAATCGAATGCTGGGTTATTGGGCTTTGGCAACGGCCGCCGGTGGCGTCCAGATCACATCCTTGATGCTCAAGGGCTTGGGAATCAGCTTGAGCTGGAAGAAGCTGTCGGCGATTTTCTGCTGCGCGGCGACCACTTCCGGGGTGAGGAAAAGCGCGCCGTAGCCCTGGCGTTTAACCGAAGTCAGGGTGATGTCTGCCGGCAGGCCGAGCAGCGGTGCGACCTGTTGCGTCACGTCCTGCGGATTGGCCTTGGACCACTCGCCCACACCACGCACTTCCTCCACCAGGGTCTTGATCACCTCGGGATTCTTTTGCGCGTAAGGCTTGGTCGCCAGGTAGAACTGATGGTTGTCGACGATGCCCTGGCCATCACGCAGGGTGCGTGCTTGCAGTTGCTGTTCGGCGGCGGCCTGGTACGGGTCCCAGATCACCCATGCGTCGACACTGCCGCGCTCGAACGCGGCGCGGGCATCGGCAGGTGGCAGGAATACGGTCTGGATATCGGAGTATTTGAGGCCGGCATCCTCCAGCGCGCGGACCAGCAGGTAGTGCACGTTGGAGCCTTTGTTCAGGGCGACTTTCTTGCCCTTGAGTTCGGCCACCGATTTGATCGACGAGTCTTTCGGCACCAGGATCGCTTCGCTATGAGGCGCTGGCGGTTCGTAGGCGACATAGAGCAGATCGGCGCCTGCCGCTTGAGCGAATACGGGTGGGGTTTCGCCGGTCACGCCAAAGTCGATGGAGCCGACGTTCAGGCCTTCGAGCAGTTGCGGGCCGCCGGGGAATTCAGTCCATTGCACGTCCACGCCTTGGGCGGCGAGGCGTTTTTCCAGCGTGCCTTTGGCTTTGGGCAGCACCAGGGTGCCGTATTTCTGATAGCCGATACGAAGAGTTTCAGCTTGAGCTTGAGTAATGGCGCCGAAGGTAACAGCCGCAGCAAACAGAGCGACCAGACCACGACGCAAAATGACAGGGCGCATGGCGCTCTCCTTTTTGCAGTTGGGTTTTGGCTGCACCTGCTTGCCCGTTGGCGGGCGAGTAAGGCCAGTACTTCAGTGTTCGAAAGGGGTTCAAATGCTCCAGCGAGCACTCAACAAACGATCATTCAACAGACTCGGATCGAGCGGCCTTGGCCGTCGTGCCATGGCGCTGAAGAACAACTCCAGCGACTCGTTCAAACGTTGTTCCAGCTCCGGTGCCAGCTGCGCCGCCACACTGCCTTCGCCGTAGGCGATCTGGCTGTCGACCGCGAAGATGCCCTGGAGCAGTTCATCGGCCTTCAACGCCGACAACACCGGCTTGAGCGCGTAATCCACCGCCAGCATGTGGGCGATGCTGCCGCCGGTAGCCATCGGCAGCACCACCTTGTGCGCCAGGGCGCGTTCGGGCAGCAGGTCCAGCACGGTTTTCAACGCACCGGAGAACGATGCCTTGTACACCGGGGTGGCGATCAGCAGACCGTCGGCATTTTCAATCTGTTGCAGCAGGTCGAGCACCTTCGGGCTGTCGAAGCGTGCATGCAGCAAGTCTTCGGCCGGGAAGTCCCGTACCTGGTAACTCACCACTTCCACGCCCTGCCCTTGCAACCAGGTTTTGGAGCGCTCCAGCAGCACCCCTGAACGGGAGCGCTGGCTGGGGCTGCCACCGAGTGAGACGACCAGCATTCAGACAATTCCTTGATCGTGTTGGCGATTCGCGGATGGCGATCTCGCTTCGATGGGAGTGACCTTAACAGCTGATTTATATATCTATAAATCATATTTATTCATTTGGTTATTCGATATGGAGATATACGGATGCACAACTTCCAGGCATAAAAAAAGGCCGTCGAAACAGCCTGAAGTCCCCCTGCATCGTGGATCTGTACACCTCCCCTTCAATTCCCCCTCACTACCCCTGTGGGAGCGAGCCTGCTCGCGATGGTCGCAAGGGCGCCGCGTTACATCAGGACGCCCGCGTAATCGTTAACGTCCATCGCGAGCGCTCCCACAGGTTCAGGTACAGGCAATGGCGTGTGTTAGCGATTTGGCTGCGGCGTCAGGCGCAGATAGGGCCTGACCGCCCGATAACCCTTCGGAAAGCGCTGTTTGATTTCCTCTTCATCCTTGAGCGACGGCACGATCACCACTTCGTCACCGTCCTGCCAGTTGGCCGGGGTGGCCACCTTGTAGTTGTCGGTGAGCTGCAGCGAATCGATCACTCGCAGGATTTCATTGAAGTTGCGCCCGGTACTGGCCGGGTAGGTAATCGTCAACCGCACTTTCTTGTTCGGGTCGATCACGAACAGCGAGCGCACGGTGAGAGTGTCGTTGGCATTGGGATGGATCAGGTCGTAGAGGTCCGAAACCTTGCGGTCGGCGTCGTCGAGGATCGGGAAGTTGACTACGGTGTTCTGGGTGTCGTTGATGTCTTCGATCCAGCGATGATGAGAATCCACCGGGTCGACGGACAGCGCGATCGCTTTGACCCCGCGTTTGGCGAACTCGTCCTTCAGCTTGGCGGTGAAGCCCAGCTCAGTGGTGCACACCGGCGTGAAGTCCGCCGGATGGGAGAACAGCACACCCCAGCTATCGCCCAGCCACTGGTGAAAACGGATGGTACCGGCGCTGGAATCCTGTTCGAAATCGGGGGCGATGTCGCCGAGTCTGATACCCATGGTGCTGCTCCTTTTGAGTGCTTATTGAACTCCACTGTGCCTGGGTTTCTTATCTATTAAAAAGAATAAATATCGATTTATTTAGACCATAAAGAAATATTAAACATCTGTTCACTGGACCTGATCAGCCATCGAGCCGAACATCGCTCACAAGGTCCGAGAAGGCCTTGAGTTGCTGCAAAAAAGGGGTGTTTCGGGGCGGGATTACGGGGGTGACTCCGCCTTGAAACGCAAAAGCCCCGCCCGGCGTGATGCCGGGCGGGGCTTTTTTTCGTCGGTTACCCGCGCGCTGTTACAGCAGCGGAATCGAGTAGCTGACGATCAGGCGGTTTTCGTCCTGGGAACGGGTGTTCGGCAGGTCGGTGCGCCACATGGCATTTTTCCACATGAAGCCCAGGTTCTTCAGAGCGCCGGACTGAACGACGTAACCCACGGTCAGGTCGCGTTCCCACTCGGAAGCGCCGTTGGCCGCCTGGCGACCGGCAGCGTTGACGGTATCGATCTCGTCGCCCTTGAGGTAAACCACACCCGCCGTCAGGCCAGGTACGCCAACCTTGGCGAAGTCGAACGAGTAGCGTGCTTGCCAGGTGCGCTCGCCGGCACGGGCGAACTTCTGGATCTGCATGTCGGTGATGATGTAGGCCGACGAACCGTCGCCCTGGTTCAGCCAAGGGAAGTCGCTGCTGCCATTGCTGACCTGGTAACCGCCACCGAAGGTGTGACCTTCGACGGTGTACAGGAACAGGCCGCTGTACAGGTTGTTGTCGACTTTGCCCTTGCCGTTCGGCGCGTTGTAGTTACCGGTGGTGTAGTAGTTCACGTCGTGACCGTTGGCACCGTCATCACTGCTGTTGAAGTAACGCAGGTCGGATTTCAGTACACCCGGGCCGATTGCCCAGTTGTGGGTCAGACCCAGGAAGTGTTGTTTGTAGAAGTTTTCCAGGTTGCCGTAGTAGTACTGCGCAGTCAGGTCCTTGGTGATTTTGTAGTCACCACCACCGTAGATGAACTTGTTGCTGTCGCGACCTGCTGCGGTGCGGCCGTTGGCACCGGAAATCGACAGTTGCTGGTTGTTGCTCGAGTTACGGCCCTTGGCCTGCTCGATCTGGCCACCGACCAGGGTCAGGTCCTTGATGTCACCGGAGGTGATCTGGCCACCTTGCCAGGTTTGCGGCAGCAGACGACCGTCGTTGGTTACGATAACCGGCAGTTTTGGCTGCAGGGTGCCCAGCTTCAGCTCGGTCTGCGAGACCTTGGCCTTGGCGGTCAGGCCCAGGCTGGAGAAGTTGTCTACCGCTTCGCCGTTGGACTTGCTCGGGAAGACAGTGCCGCCGTAGGAGTTGTTCGACGCACCGTTAGTGCCGCCGCCCGAATCCAGTTTCACGCCCAGCAGGCCGATCGCGTCGATACCGAAGCCGACGGTGCCCTGGGTGTAACCGGAAGTGAAACGCAGATCGAAGCCTTGGCCCCATTCTTCGTTCTTGTTCGGAACGTTACCGGTGCCGTCGCGGTAGTCGGTGTTGATGTAGAAGTTACGCAGACCCAGAGTGGCCTTGCTGTCTTCGATGAAACCGGCGGCGCTTGCCTGCTGCGCCAAAACCCCAACGGCCACAGCCAGGGCCAAGGTGGACTTGTTCATTGTTTCGCTCCTGTAATTTCTAATTTTTAGGTCCGGGGTCGATTGCCCTGGATCCTTGATTCGCATGAGTGGCACCACGAACCCGCAGTGAAACCTGCCCCTGAAAATTGGGCGGCGCAGCATACCCGTTCATAAAACCGAATTGAATCACCCAAACCCTATTTATATCGGGATGGAATATAACGAGTCGTACGATGTCCGACCAGAAATAATATCGGCATTTAAACCGATTCCTGTAGTCGTGGTGATCGGGAGGGTGCAACGGGTAAGTGAACCGGGGTGTCGCGGGGCCTGTTGGTCAGGTGGGAGCTACTGTAGACGCTTGGGTAAAAATCTAAAAAGAATAAAAAATCATCAATAGATAGTTTTATGGAATAAAAAGTTGACCCGAAAAAAAGCCCCGTACTAGGACGGGGCTCTTTTTACGCCGACTGCTTACATGAAGCTGTAGGTGTAGTTGAAGATCAGACGGGTTTGGTCTTTATCGGCAAGGTTCTCCGCGTTACCGCGGTATACGCCATGACGGAGAGTCGCGCCCAAACCTTTGAAGGTCCCCTGCTGAATGGTGTAGTCGACACGCATATCACGTTCCCATTCGGACATGTCGCTGCCAGTCCCGTTTCTGGCTTTGATGTTTTCGCCACGCAGATAGGCAATCGACGCTTTCAAACCGGGAAGACCCGCTGCGGCGAAGTCATAGCTGTACTGACCAAAAGTGGTATTTTCGCCCGCACGCACAAAGCCGTTGATCATGGCATCGGTGAACAGGTAGAAACTGGTTCCGCCGTTGCCTTCGTTACGACCGTTGCCATCAACCACGTTGCCTTGGTTCAGGTAAACAAAACCACCGTCATCATTGACACGCTGGTGACCGAGCAGAAACGCGTTGCCACCCAAGGTGTAGGTGAACATTGCACTCCACGTCTTGTTATCGACCTCATTAGGATTGCTTGCATAGCCGCCATTGTTATTGAAGAAATAACCGGCATCGCCATTTTTGCCATCGGAGCTGCTGTCGAAGTAACGCACATCAGTCTTGAAGGACTGGTTTGGAGCGATCTGGTAAACGTGCACCAGACCAAGGAAGTTCTGCTTGTAGTAGTTTTCCAGATTCGCGTAGTAGTACTGCAACATCAGGTCTTTGGTGACTTTCCAATCAGCACCAGCGTAGCGGAACTGGTTGCTGTCCTGGGTACCGCCGGCCACTGCCAAGCCAGTGGAGTTGGAAGACGCACGACCCGCCGAGTGCTCGAGCTGACCGGCGTTAAAGGTAACGTTATCGATTTCCTTCGAGGTGATCGTGCCACCGTCGAAGGTCTGCGGCAGCAGACGACTATCGTTCGCGACCAGGATTGGCATGTTGGGCTGCAGAGCGCCGCCCAGATGAGCTTCGGTCTTGGAGAAGCGTGCCTTCACGTTAGCCGATGCGCGGCTCCACTCGTGTACAGCCGAACCATCGGTGTCACTTGGGAAGAAGGTGTTGGAATCAGGGTGGTGGCCCTTGCCGCCGTCCAGATGGATACCAACCAGCGCCTGAGCATCGATACCGAAACCAACGGTGCCTTGGGTGAAACCGGACTGATAGTCGAACTTCAGACCTTCAGCAGTTTCACGCTGATCGGAACCACCTGGATCACGGTTATCGTCGTTGTAATACATGGTGCGAGAACTGACGGAAGCCTTGCTGTCTTCCAGGAAACCCGCTGCGCCTGCCTGCTGCGCCAGAACCCCAAAGGCCACGGCCAAGGCCAAGGTGGACTTGTTCATTGATAAGCTCCTCTCGTCTCTAATTCTTGTAGTCCTGGTTCCGGGTCAGTTGCCTGGAATCCTAAGATGCGCGATTAGCGCCGGTCGGTGACTCACAAGTCAATCGTAACTATGTGTGTCTACGACCATAGTCTAATCCCCGGTTTTTTGGTCCATGCAGGTTCATGAAATTGTCACAAACCTGAAAAGAATAGATGGCTTCTTTTCTTATACCATTTAGGTATTTAGCTCACCGCACCAGCACTCCCTCAGAATAGAGCGGCTGACTAATAAGCTAATTCCTAAATGTTATTTATTTTGCGTTTCTTATATCGATTAGGTTTTGAAGCAATCCTGAAACAAAACCAGTCGAAAAGGACAACGCCATGACCACCAGACGCGCACTATCCAGACCAATTGTGACAGTTTGTGTATCGCTGCTTTTTTCTTTCACCGCGCACGCGGCCAACCTCACGGTGGGTTACCAGACCGGTATCGACCCGAGCAAAGTCCCCCAGGCAGACGGCCTCTACGAAAAAACCATCGGTGAGAAAATCGACTGGCGTCGATTCAACAGCGGCCCGGAAGTAGTGACCGCCATTGCTTCGGGTGATGTACAGATCGGCAACCTCGGCTCCAGTCCGCTGGCGGCCGCCGCGTCGCGCAATCTGCCGATCGTGGCGTTCATCGTTTCAGCGCAGATCAATGCTGCTGAAGCCCTCGTAGTACGCAACGGCAGCGGCATCGATAAACCGCAGGATCTGATCGGCAAGACCATCGCCACGCCTTTCGTTTCCACCTCTCACTACAGCCTGCTCGGCGCGCTCAAGCACTGGGGCCTGGACACCTCGAAAGTCAAAGTGGTGAACCTGCAACCGGCGGAAATCGCCGCGGCGTGGAAGCGTGGGGACATCGACGGCGCGTTCGTCTGGTCGCCGGCGCTGGGGGAAATTCGCAAGACCGGCAAGACCTTGACCGACGCCGCCCAGGTCGGCCAATGGGGCGCGCCGACCTTCGAGGTCTGGGTCGCGCGCAAGGATTTCGCCGAGAAGCATCCGGAAGTGGTGGCGAAATTCGCCAAGGTTACCCTCGATTCATTTGCCGACTATGCGGCGCATAAGGACAGCTGGACGGCGGACTCCGTGCCGGTGCAAAAAATCGCCAAATTGACCGGTGCCAATGCCGCCGACGTACCGGAATTGCTCGCAGGATCAGCGTTCCCGGATGCCAAGGCGCAACAGACCAGCGCGCTGCTCGATGGCGGCACGGCCAAGGCGATTGGCGAGACGGCGAAGTTTTTGAAGGAACAGGGGGAAGGTTGAGACGGTGCTGCCGGATTATTCGCCGTATGTCAGTGCGAAGTTCGTGCAGGACTGACACGAGTCCCCTAATGAAATGGCTACCCCCGCACCCCCTGTAATCGCTCGCTAAGCTTTCACAGGGGGC
>NZ_JBSVXG010000114.1:0-19097 GCF_054070595.1 Pseudomonas sp. SDO55104_S430
AGCGCAGAGTCAGTCAATACATGTGTCGACTGGCACACCGCTTTCGCGAGCAAGCCCGCTCCCACAGGGATTTTTGTTTCTCCCCGGATTTTCAGGAATGCCCATGTCCAGCCAGTTCCCCGAAGCACGCCCACGCCGTCTGCGCCGCAATGCGAGCCTGCGCAGTCTGTTCCAGGAAACCGAGTTCACCCTGAACGATCTGGTCCTGCCGATTTTCGTCGAGGAAGAAATCGACGATTTCGTGCCGATCAAGAGCATGCCCGGGGTGATGCGCATTCCCGAGTCGAAGCTGGCCGGCGAGATCGAGCGTTATGCCAAGGCCGGGATCAAGTCGGTGATGACCTTTGGCGTGTCCCATCACCTGGACGGCAACGGCAGTGATACCTGGCGGGAAAACGGCCTGGTCTCGCGCATGTCGCGCATCGCCAAGGACGCGGTGCCGGAGATGATCGTGATGTCCGACACCTGCTTCTGCGAGTACACCGACCACGGCCATTGCGGCGTGCTGCACAACCATGAAGTGGATAACGACCAGACCCTGATCAACCTCGGCAAGCAGGCGGTGGCGGCGGCCCGTGCCGGCGCCGATGTGATCGCGCCGTCGGCGGCCATGGACGGTCAGGTCCAGGCGATTCGGCGGGCGCTGGATCAGGCCGGTTTCACCCAGACCGCGATCATGGCCTATTCGACCAAATTCGCCTCGGCGCTCTACGGCCCGTTCCGCGAAGCCGGCGGCAGCGCGCTCAAGGGCGATCGCAAGAGCTACCAGATGAACCCGATGAACCGTCGCGAAGCGCTGCGTGAATCGTTGCTGGACGAACAGGAAGGCGCCGACGCGCTGATGGTCAAGCCGGCCGGTGCTTATCTGGACATCATCCGCGACATCCGCGAAGCCTCGAACCTGCCGCTGTCGGCGTATCAGGTGAGTGGGGAGTACGCGATGATCAAATTCGCCGCCCAGGCCGGGGCCATCGATGAGGATCGCGTGGTGCGAGAGAGCCTCGGGGCGATCAAGCGGGCGGGGGCGGATCTGATCTTTACTTATTTTGCGATGGATCTGGCGCTGGCCGGGATCTGACTCAGTCAGTCAAACCGAACACAGACCTGTGGCGAGGGGGCTTGCCCCCGTTGGACTGCGCAGCAGTCCCATTTTTTGGGGCCGCTTCGCAGCCCAACGGGGCGGTGCGACGTTTCGACAAGCCCCCTCGCCACAATGTCCTCATTGTTTGTCCAATTTCTTAACTGACTGGCATCAGGGACGGCCGAAGAACGGCCGAATACCCTGCTGATTGAAATACCGCTCAATCACCTTCGGATCGGAGCTGTTGTCGGCAATCGCCACATAGGTATCCGGCCGCAGCAGGTAAAACCCGTTACGCCCCAGCCCCGCCGCCTCGAACGCCGGGCGCCAGTCGAATACGTGCAGCGGCAGATGATGCTCGTTGCACCAGGCGATCATCTCGTCGCTGGTGTCGCCGTACACATGCACCTTCCAGGTCGGACACTTCAGCGATTCGAAATTGTCGCCCTCGCCATCGTGCGCCCAGGGCAGGCGGTCGCCGCCGTGCACGTGGCCGGCAACGCCCGCACTCAAGGGCATGCCGCGGTAGTTGAGGGTGATCTGCGACACCGTGCGAAAGAGGAATTCGCGCGTGGTTTCGAACGACGCCATTTTCGGAATCAGCAACGGCGCCAAACGTGTGCGCAGCAGATCCGCCATGCGCCCTTCAGCGGTGGCGAAGGTGAAGACGCGGTCGGTGGTGGCTACCAGTTTGCGGGCGAAGGCGATGCGCTCGGTTTCGTAGCTGGCGAGCAAGGTCGGCTTGGCGCCACCGCTCAATACGGCGGCGAGTTTCCAGGCCAGGTTGATCGCATCGCCAATCCCGGTGTTCATGCCCTGGCCGCCGGCGGGGCTGTGCACATGGGCGGCGTCGCCCAACAGAAATGCGCGTCCAGTGCGAAAATGATCCGCCACCCGGTGATGCACGCGATAGGTCGAGAACCAGTTCAGTTGCTCGACCTTCACCCCCATGTTTTCAATGGCCCGGTTGCTGACATCTTCGAACTTCAGTGTTTCAGCGTGCCCTGCACGCTCGTCGCGCACGGTGCCAATCAAACGCACTCGACCCTGGCCGTCCATGGGGAATATGGCGAGGAAATCCGCTTCGTCGAGGTCCAGGTGAAGTTCGCCGTTGGCGGCAGGCCCGCTGGTGCGCACATCGGCGACGTAGAAAATCTGCTGGTAAGTGCCACCCGGGAACTCGGTGTCCAGGGTTTTGCGCACGATGGAGCGGGCGCCATCGCACCCGGCCAGATAACAGGCCTGGCAGATTTCCTGCTGACCGTCGGGCAGGAGCAGCGTCGCGGTGATGCCATCGCCGATCTCCTCGAAACCCAGAAGCTCGGTATTGCGCTCCACCGTGATGCCGAAAGTTTCCAGGCGCTCGATCAGCAGCCGTTCGTGTGCGTCCTGTGGGAATACTTGAAGGAATGCGTAGGGCGTCAGTCCCTCGCCGATGCGGGACAGCGGCATGCGCGCCACGGCCTCGCCCTTGACCCAGAAATTGGCGGCCGCCACGCGATGGCCCTGTTCGACGATGGTATCGGCAAGGTCGAGTTGGCGATACAGCTCCAGGGTCCGCGCCTGCACGGCCAGCGCCCGGGACGTGGTGCCAGGTGTCGAAGTCTTGTCGATGATCCGCACCCGAATGCCCAGCTTGCTCAGCCACAACGCCAGCACCAGCCCGGTCGGGCCGGCGCCGACGATCAACACGTCGCTACGGTGCATGAGCCTGTCCTCCATACCGTGTGCAGCAAGTATGGTCCAGACGTGCAGGCCAGCCAGGCGGGCCGCCGGACGGATCCAAATTGGCCCCGACCCCCTCACCCTGTAGGAGCGAGCATGCTCGCGATGGAGGTCAACGATAACGCTGGCGACCTGACACCCAGCGGTGACCGAGCCACCATCGCGAGCATGCTCGCTCCTACAGGAAGGGGGTTAACTGTTAAAAGTCGATCGTCCCCGACAACTTCGCCGTCCGCGGCTCGCCCTGGGTCAGGAAGCCGCCCTGGGCCGATTCCCAGTAGGCCTTGTTGGCCACGTTCTCCACCGAGAAGCGCAGGGTGACGTCTTTCTCCTGAACCTTGAAGGCGTACCGCGCGCCGGCGTCGAAGCGGTTCCAGGTTGGCAGGCTGAGGTTGTTCGCGGCATCGGCGTACTGGCCGCCGGTGCGCAACATCCGCCCGTTCAGCGCAGCACCCGGAATGCCCGGCACGTCCCAGTCGACGCTGGCGTTGAACTGGAAGGTTGGCACGCCGATGGCGTGGTTGCCGTCGTTGAGGCCGTCCTGGGTTTTCTTCAGTTCAGTGTCCATCACCGTCACGCCGCTGAGCAGGCGCAGGCCGTCGATGGGTTCGCCGAACACGTTGAGCTCGACACCCTTGTTGACCTGCTCGCCATCGTGGACGAACACCGCGGTGGTGTCGTCGATGACCTGGGTGTAGCCGTCGGCCGGTTGCTCGATGCGGTACACCCCGAGGGTCGCGCCATAGTTGCCCATGTCGACCTTGACCCCGGCCTCGATCTGTTTCGAGCGCGCCGGCGAGAACGCCTGATTGCCGTTGACCACCACCCGGGAGCCGGCGGTGGTCGGGGCGATCGGCCCTTCGGCCAGCCCTTCGATGCGGTTGGCGTAGAACGACACGTGTTCCCACGGCTTGAACACGATGCCGTAGACCGGCGTGGTGATCGACTTGTCGTAGCTGGAAGTGCGAGTACCGGAGCCGTAGGCGTAGTTCTGCACCACCAACTGCTGGCGGCGCAGGCCGACGGTGACCAGCAGACGGTCATCCATGAAGCCCAGGGTGTCGGAGAACGCGCCGCTGCGGGCGAACGTCTTGGCGGTGATGCCCGGATCGTTCAGGTCGCCGCCGGAGAAACCTGGCTGTGGCGCGGGCGTGTCGATCGGGTGGTAGATGTTGTTCGGGTTCTGGGTCAGGTCGAAGTCAAAGGCGTTGCGCTGTTGCGTCCACACACCCGCCAGACCGAAGTTCAGCTGATGGCTGACCGGGCCGGTGGCGAATTTGCCCCGCAGGCCGCCCATCGCGCTGGTGTTGTCTTCGTCGTGGGGAATGAACGAGCCGGAGGTGGTGGAGCTGCCGTCGTTGCCGACCAGCGTGGTGCCGTCGTAGCGGCCGACTTCGCGGGTGTGCTTGGCGCCACCGGCGACGTAGGCGGTCCAGTTGTCGTTGAGGTCGTACTCGGCGCGCAGCATGCCGAAGGTGTCCTCGATCTGGCTGAAACCCCATTTTTGCGCGTAGTTGGTGTCGGCCGACGGCGCATCCGGGATGTGCGTGGTGTTGCCCAGGTTTACCGAACTGCGACCGCCGTTGATGCGTTCCTTGGAGTAGATGAAGTCGCCGGAGATGCGCAGGGCATCGCCGCGGTAATCCAGGCCGATGGCGAACAGTTTGGAGCGCTGGTTTTCATCGTCGATACCGGTGTCGCCTTCGCGCTGAGACAGGTTGACCCGCGCGCCGAAGCGGTTGTCTTCGCCGAAGCGCTGGCCGATGTCGAGGTGTTCGCCGATGCGGCCTTCATCGCTGATGTCGGTGGTGAAACGGCGCAGGGGCGCGTCCGCCGCGCGCTTGGGTTGCACATTGACGCCGCCGCCGATGCCTGAGCCGCTCGGGGTCACGCCGTTGATGAAGGCGTTCGGGCCCTTGAACACTTCGACCCGCTCAAGAGCGTCGGTGGAAATGATCTGTCGCGGCAGAATGCCATACAGGCCGTTGAAGGAAATATCGTCGCCGTTGAGCGGCAGGCCGCGAATCATGAAGGCCTGGGCCTGGTTGGAAAAGCCGGAAGCCTGTCGTACCGAGGAATCATTGAGCAGCACATCGCCGACGTTTTCGGCCTGCTGATCGCGAATCAGTTCTTCGGTATAGGACGTCACGCTGAACGGCACGTCCATGATGTCCTGGTTGCCCAGAATCCCCAATTGCCCGCCGCGCGCGACCTGGCCGCCGGGATACACCGGCGGCAGATCCGGTGGGACCGGTGCTTCGGCGTTGACGTTGACGTCGCCGAGCATCAACGGTTTTCCGTCGGCAGGCGCGGGATCGGCGGCGTGGGCGCTGACAGACAAGGAGCAGAAGAGGGCGAGCAGGGTGGGCTGGAAGGAAAAGCTAGGGCGGGCTGGAGCAGTCATGGTCCGTTCCTGGGGCGGCGTGCCGTCGAGAATGAGTGGTGGCGGCGCTACGTCTCCTTGCGCAAATCAGAATCCAGACACAAATAGTAGTATTTCTCAAATGCAATGCAAGCAATTTGTCATGACGCCGATAGTGCTCGTCTGTAACGGGGTGGACTTGCCCACGTCGAGGCATCTGTGCGCCGCGGTGCCTTCTGCTCTGTGTAGGAGCGAGCATGCTCGCGATGGACGTCAATGATGACGCGGGCTTCCTGATTTCCCGCGGTGTTCTTGCGTGCATCGCGAGCGTGCTCGCTCCTACAGGGTGTGGTGTTGGCCGGAGGAACAGCTGATCCGCGCCATGGTCATAGCCAGTGTCATGCCATCAGCCTCAGGCTTGATCCGGCGAATCGAACGACAAGGAGCCCCATGCAAGCCCATCGATTGACCTTGAGCATCGCCGCGATGCTGGTGCTGGCCGGTTGCGGCAGTCAGCGCACCCAGGAACCTGTGGCGCGCAGCCCCGCCCAGATCAAGGCGGACATCCTGCGCCTGCTGCCGGCCAAGGCCACGGATCGCCAGGGCTGGGCCACGGACATCCAGGTCGCCTTCACGGCGCAGAACATCGCGCCGACCACCCAGAACATCTGTGCGGTGCTGGCCGTGACCGAGCAGGAGTCGACCTTTCAGGCCGATCCGACCGTGCCGGGCCTGGGCAAGATCGCTCGCGACGAGATCGACCGCCGGGCCGCCAAGGCGCACATTCCGGGCCTGCTGGTCAGCGGTGCGCTGCAGGTGCGTTCGCCCAACGGCAAAAGCTACAGCGACCGGCTCAATGCGGCGCGTAGCGAAAAGGAGCTGAGCGGGATTTTCGATGACTTCATCGGCATGGTGCCGATGGGCCAGACCCTGTTCGGCGGCTTCAACCCGGTGCATACCGGCGGGCCGATGCAAGTCAGCATCGATTTTGCCGAGAAGCAGGCCAAGGATTATCCCTACCCGGTGGACGGCTCGATTCGCCGCGAAGTCTTCACCCGCCGGGGCGGCATGTATTTCGGCATCGCCCATTTGCTCGGCTATCCGGTGAGCTACCCGCAACCGCTGTATCGCTTCGCCGATTTCAACGCCGGCTGGTACGCCAGCCGCAACGCCGCGTTCCAGAACGCCGTGAGCCGGGCTTCAGGAATACCGCTGGCGCTGGACGGCGACCTGGTGAATTACGGCTCGATCATGCCCGGCGCCACGGAAAAGGCCGTGCGCGCCCTCGGCAGGCAACTGGACATGCGCAACACGACCATCAGGGCTGAACTGGAGGAGGGCAACAGCCTGGCGTTCGAGGACAGCGATCTCTACCAGCGGGTCTTCGCCCTGGCCGACAAGGCCGAAGGCCGCACATTACCCCGCGCGGTGCTGCCTGGCATCGTCCTGCAAAGCCCGAAAATCACCCGCAAACTCACCACGGCGTGGTTTGCCAAGCGTGTTGATGAGCGGTATCAGCGGTGCATGGCGCGGGCAAAATGAAAATGTGGAGTAGATGAAGACGCTCAAAGGACTTTCACCGCGCGGCCGATGAACTGGATAGGGCCGGTCGGCTTGCCGATTGGCGAGCCGGCAGGGTCTTCCAGAGTCAGTTCGAACAACTGGTTCGGTTGCATCGGGGGCAGCTTGTCCAGCATGACCGACAGCGTCTGGCCCGGCTTTACCAATCCGAGCGAGACAGGCCCCTGCCAGCCGTCAGCCTTGGTCCAGAACTCCAGTGCCTTGTCTGCCGGCACCTCGACCACGCCCAGCGGAATCAGCTGGATTTCACGCGGGTTGCTGGCCTGGATCACCCAGCCCGGCGCCTTGTCCTGCGGAGCGACCAGCACCACCAGGTAAGTCGGTTTCACCGTGGTTTGCGTCAGCAGCATTGCACCCAGCAGCAAACTTGCAGCCAGGCCAACCCCCGTCAGCCCGCGCCACAAGGACAGCCGGTTCCACCAGGGGCTCGACTGCTCAACAGCCTTCGTTGATCGCCGCCGGCTCCAACCGTCCACACTGCGCTCGATACGGTGCCACAGTTGCGGTGACGGTGTTTGAGGCTCGACCAATTCAGTCAGGCCCAGCAAACGGCGCTCCCAGGCATCTACTGCGGTGCGCAGTTCGGGATCGGTGCGCAGGCGTTGCCGAACGCTGTCGCGCTGCTCGGCCGACAGCGTGCCCAGCACATATTCACTGGCCAATTCATCGAGTGTCTCGGGGGTTTCGTCGGTGGGTCTGGTGGTCATCCCATGCACTCCCGCAATGCCGTCAGGCTTCGCTTGATCCAGGCTTTGACGGTGCCCAGCGGGGTGCCGAGTCTGTGTGAAATCTGTGCGTGTGAATAACCGTCGACATAGGCGTGAACGATGCAACTGCGCCGTGCCGGTTCCAGTTGTTCCAGGCATCGATGGATACGCGCCGAGTGTTGCAGGCCATCGACAGCGTCAAAGGTATCCGGCACCTCGACGTCGCCTTGAATCTCGCGGCTGTGATCGCGCAGGTGGTTTAGAGCCAGATGCCGGGTCACGCTGAACATCCAGCCCCGCGCCGAACCCCGCGCCGGGTCGAAATGCACGGCGCCGGCCCAGATTTTCAGGAAGGCGTCGTGGACGATGTCCTCCGCCAATGCTGCGTCGCCCACAAGGCGCTTGGCCACGCCCAGCAGCCGTGGGCTTTCCTGCATATACAAATCGCGCAGGGCCTGACGCTCGCCACGCGCGCAGGCGGCCAGATGGTGTTCATAATCGAAAGGCGTTTCGGGCAAGGACACTGATCTCGGCCGGCAATGGAGTGACACGTGGAATGCAATCTAGCAAACAAATCGCATTCCTGTAGGAGCGAACGGAGCGACGCTGCTACAGGGATGCGCTACCGGATTGCGCTTCAGCTGGCCGACCAGAAAATATAGTCCGCCTGGTACTTCACGATTTCCTGCTGGCCCTTGTTGGCGGTCGTGCAGGCGGTGCCGGGCGCGACGCCACCCTTGAGACCGGTGCGCTGGATGTAACTCACGCCACTCATGACGCCTTTGCCTTCGGCGGGATTGGCCTTGACCAGTTGATAGGGCAGGTTGCCTGCACTGGAAGGTGCCACGGCCAATTGAGTACCGGTGACTTTCGACCCGTCCTTGGCCTGCCACGTTGCCGGCGGTCCGAAATAGGTGCCGACCTGCTTGCCACTGCGATCATTGAGCACGGCTTTCGGTCCGACGAAAACCCATTCGGTCTGGCCGGCCGCGTTGGCTTTATCCCGACATTCGTAGGTGATTTCTCCAACCCCGGTGGTCTCCATGGCGACCTTGTGCCCGTCCGGTACCTTGATGCTGTCGGGCAAGTCGCTCTGAGCGTAAGCCACAGGCAGGGCGGTGAATAAACCCAACAGGCAAACCAGTTGTCTTGTGTTCATGAGGTGCTCTCCAAAAGTGTGTGAACCGCTCGACAGCAACAGAGGCTGTTACAGGTACTACCCTTGGCTAAGCGATTTGGATGCAGTGGGCCGAAATTTTTTTTCAACGGTGTCAGGGGCGATTGCTGGAGAGCAGCCCAGGGAGGTGTTCATGTATCAACTCTACGGTTATCCAAACTCCGGCGCGGCGGCGATCGAGGCGGCGCTGGTGCTGTGCAAGGTTGCCTTTCGCTTCATTGATGTCGAGTCGTCCACCGAAGCCGCCCAGGAGCTGAGCCAGCTCAATCCGCTCAAGCAGATCCCGACACTGCGCCTGCCCGACGGCAGCATCCTCACCGAAAGCGCGGCGATCCTGATTCACCTGGGGCTGACGTTTCCTGCATCGCGGCTGCTGCCGGACAACCCGGTGGACCGCGACCAGGCTATACGCGGGATGGTCTACATCGTCAGCAATTGCTATGCGGCCATCGGTGTCATCGACTACCCGGAGCGCTGGCTGGCGAACGCGGACGAAGCCTCGCGGCAAAACCTGATCGTCGGCAGTCGCGCGCGTTTGCACCGGACCTGGGAGGTGTTTGCCGACGAGTTTTCCGCGGAGTTGTATCTGGATGACGACACACCGGGCGGGCTGGACCTGTTGGCAGCGGTGGTGTCGCGGTGGTCGGGGAGTCGGGAGCATCTGCGCCGCACGCGGCCCGGGTTTTTCGCCTGGCTGGAGCGCATCGACCGGCATCCGAAGCTGGCACCGGTCTTTGATCGGCATTGGCCCTCTTGAACACCACATCCCCCAATGTGGGAGCGGGCTTGCTCGCGAATACGGTGGGTCGGTTAACATGTGCATGTCTGATACACCGCTTTCGCGAGCAAGCCCGCTCCCACAGGGGGGCGATTTATTCTCCGCGAATATACTGCTCCAACTGCTGAATCAGCGCAGCCTGCTCGGCCAGGGCTTCCTTGACCAGGTCGCCGATGGACAGCAGACCGATCAATTTGCCGTTTTCCACCACCGGCAGGTGCCGCAGGCGCCTTTCAGACATGATGCTCAGGCAAGTATCGACGGTCTGGTGGGTGTCCACGGTGATCACATCGGCGACCATGATGTCCCGCACTGGCGTGCCCACCGATGAGCGCCCATGCAGCACCAGTTTGCGCGCGTAGTCCCGCTCACTGATGATGCCCATCACCTTGTCATCTTTCACAACCAGCAAGGCGCCGACGTTCTTCTCGGCCATCTTCATCAGCGCTTCGAGCACCATATGATCGGGATCGATCTGGTGCACTGTCTGGTTTTTCTGATCTTTCAACTTCAGCAGCTGCGCGACGGTTTTCATGGCGGTTTCCCGGGAGGGTTGTCGTTGTCCTTGAAGAATCGTAGACGCAGGCGCCTAGGGCAAGAGCGAAAGCGGCAGATAACGCACAAAAAACGTCATTGGGCGGGATTTTTTTGGTCTGCATCATCTCAGGTACACCACCAAACCCTGTGGGAGCGGGCTTGCCCGCGATTGCGGTGTATCAGATACAGAAATGTCAGCTGACCCACAGCTATCGCGGGCAAGCCCGCTCCCACAGGATTCACAGTGCTTCCTGGATGCCGTGCATCCTGAATGACGCGTAGAATCACCCCCCCTGAATAAACACCGAGGTTTGCAGCAGTGGATTTACCCCAGGGCTTTGTCCTGACCCGGCATTGGCGCGATACCCCGGCGGGGACGGAGGTCGAGTTCTGGCTGGCGACCGACAGCGGTCCCCGGCGCCTGCGCCTGCCTCACCAGCCATCGGTGGCGTTCATTCCGGCCAGCCAGCGCGAGCAGGCCGAGGCTTTGCTGCAGGACGAAAAGCACGTCGAGCTCAAACCCCTGGCCCTGCAGGACTTCGAACACCGCCCGGTGCTCGGCCTCTATTGCCGCCAGCACGGCCAGTTGATGCGCCTGGAAACCACCCTGCGCCGCGCTGGGGTCGAGGTGTACGAAGCCGACGTGCGGCCGCCGGAACGCTATCTGATGGAGCGCTTCATCACCGCGCCGGTCCGGTTCAGCGGCACCCCAGGCGCTGACGACCTGCTACTCGACGCCCAGCTCAAACCCGACCCGCATTACCGCCCCGACTTGAATCTGGTGTCCCTGGACATCGAGACCACGGCCCAGGGCGATCTGTATTGCATCGGTCTGGAAGGCTGCGGCCAGCGTCAGGTGTACATGCTCGGCCCGGCCAATGGCGACGACAGCGAGGTGGATTTTCAGCTCGAGTACTGCGAGTCCCGCACCGTGCTGCTCAAAAAGCTCAACGACTGGTTCGCCCGCTTCGACCCCGACGCGATCATCGGCTGGAACGTCGTGCAGTTCGATCTGCGGGTCTTGCACGAGCATGCCCGGCGCTTGGGCGTACCCCTGAAACTGGGGCGCGGCGGCGAGGAAATGCAGTGGCGCGAGCACGGCAACGGCAACCATTACTTCGCCTCCGCCGCCGGCCGGCTGATCATCGACGGCATCGAGGCCCTGCGCTCGGCGACCTGGAGTTTCCCGTCCTTCAGCCTGGAAAACGTCGCGCAGACCCTGCTGGGGGAGGGCAAGTCCATCGACAACCCCTACCAGCGCATGGACGAAATCAACCGCATGTTTGCCGAGGACAAACCGTCGCTGGCCAAGTACAACCTCAAGGACTGCGAGCTGGTCACGCGGATCTTCGCCAAAACTGAACTGCTCAAGTTCCTGCTGGAACGGGCCAGCGTCACAGGTTTGCCGGTGGATCGCATGGGCGGCTCGGTGGCGGCCTTCACCCATCTGTACATGCCGCTGATGCACCGCCAGGGCTTCGTCGCCCCTAACCTTGGCAACAAACCACCGCAGGCCAGCCCCGGCGGTTTTGTCATGGACTCGCAACCGGGGCTCTACGAATCGGTGCTGGTGTTCGACTACAAGAGCCTCTATCCGTCGATCATCCGCACCTTTCTCATCGACCCGGTGGGGCTGATCGAAGGGCTCCAGCATCCCGATGACACCGATTCAGTGCCGGGCTTTCGCGGCGCGCGGTTCTCCCGCACCCGGCATTGCCTGCCCTCCATCGTCGCTCGGGTCGCCGAGGGCCGGGAAGTCGCCAAGCGCGAGCACAACGCGCCGCTGTCCCAGGCCTTGAAGATCATCATGAACGCCTTCTACGGCGTGCTCGGTTCCAGCGGCTGCCGCTTCTTCGACACGCGCCTGGCCTCGTCCATCACCCTGCGCGGTCACGAAATCATGCTGCGCACCCGCCAGCTGATCGAGGACCAGGGGCACACGGTGATCTACGGCGACACCGACTCGACCTTCGTCTGGCTGCGCCGTGCCCACGGTCAGCAGGAGGCCGCACAGATCGGCCGTGCACTGGTGGACCACGTCAACCAGTGGTGGCGCGAGCATGTACGCCAGGAGTACGGCCTGGAAAGCGCGTTGGAGTTGCAGTACGAGACCCACTACAAGCGCTTTCTGATGCCGACCATTCGCGGCGCGGAAGAGGGCAGCAAGAAGCGTTACGCGGGGCTGGTCACCCGTGCCGATGGCAGTGAGGAAATGGTCTACAAGGGCCTGGAAACGGTGCGCACCGACTGGTCGCTGCTGGCCCGGCAGTTCCAGCAGGAGCTTTACTCGCTGATCTTTCATCGCAAGCCCTATCAGGACTATGTGCGCGAATACGTGCGCAAGACTCTGGCCGGCGAGTTCGACGAACGCCTGATCTACCGCAAGCGCCTGCGCCGCACCCTTGACGATTACCAGCGCAACGTTCCGCCCCACGTGCGCGCGGCGCGCATAGCCGACGAGTACAACGACCGCCAGGGCCGTCCGCGGCAGTACCAGAACGGTGGCTGGATCAGCTACGTGATCAGCGTCGCCGGCCCCGAACCGCTGGAGATCCGCAGCGCGCTCATCGACTATGACCACTACATCACCCGGCAGCTGCAACCGGTGGCGGATGCGATTCTGCCGTTCGTCGACGATGACTTCTCAACCCTGATTGGGGGGCAGTTGGGCCTGTTTTGAGTCCAGCAGCGACAGGGTCCAGTCGTCCGGGATGCCATGGAAGTACTGGTTCAGGGCCTGATGGAACGGACTGTCTTCAGGGGCGACCTGGGAGAACAGGGTCATCGAGGAATGGAATTTCAGGTCGTCCGGGTGGCCGAATATCTCCGCCACCGAACGCTGCTGGACGTTCAGCACTTCCTGGGTGCAGATGCGCAACCGGGGGCCCAGCAATGGGTGGTCGAGGTAGGCCTGGGCTTCTTCCAGGGAACGGATCGCATAGCGGCGGGACATGTCGCTGCCGCCGAGACCCGCGAATTGCGGAAAGACGAACCACATCCAGTGACTGCGCTTGTGGCCGGCGTCCAGTTCGGCCAGGACCCGGTCGAACACCGGGTCCTGGGCCATGACAAAGCGTTGCAGATTGAAAGCGTCCGGATGATCGGTGCTTCTCATGGCGAAGCCCTCTGACACTCAGGGTGTAGGGGCGATTGGTTCAGACCATGGCCAACCGCTGCTTGCGTTTGGGCGCGTGAAACGCTTGGTCAAGCGCCTCCAGATCCCCGGCTTCAAGTTGCAGTGAAACTGCCTGGGCGTTGAGTCGCACATGCTCGGGACGGGTCGCCTTGGGGATGGCGATCACGCCTTTTTGCCGCAGCAGCCAGGCCAGCGCGATCTGCGCAGGGGTCGCGCCATGCCGGTCGGCCACCTGTTTAAGTGTAGCGTTGCCCAACATCTGTCCGCCCTGACCGATCGGGCAGTAGGCCATGACGGGCATGTTGCGCTGCTGGCACCAGGGCAGCAGATCAAATTCTATCCCTCGTGACTCCAGGTTGTAGAGCACCTGATTGGTGGCGCAGGCCGGATTGTCCAGTTCCAGCAGGTCATCGACATCGAAATTGGACACGCCCCAGCGGCTGATCTTGCCGTCCTGGCGCAGGCGCTCGAACGCTTCGACGGTTTCCTCCAGCGGGTACTGGCCGCGCCAGTGCAGCAGGTAGAGATCGATGTGATCGGTCTTGAGCCTTTGCAGGCTGCGTTCGCAGGCCTGGGGAATGCCCTTGCGGCTGGCGTTGTGCGGGTAGACCTTGCTGACCAGGAACACCTTGTCGCGCTGCCCGCCGATGGCATCGGCCACCACCTGCTCGGCCCCGCCTTCGGCGTACATCTCGGCGGTGTCGATCAGGGTCATGCCCAGGTCGATGCCCAGCCGCAGGGCGGCGACTTCCTCCTTGTGACGGGAACGGTCCTCGCCCATCTGCCAGGTGCCCTGGCCGATGACAGAGACCTGAGTGCCGGCCAGTTGTTCGGTGCGCATGGTTCACTCCTTTTGATCGATATGCGGTGGGCAACAGGATAGCCGCTCTGGTTCCAACACCACCAAACCGTAGGAGCGAGGCTTGCCCGCGAAGGCGGAGTGTCAGGTGACATCGATGCTGGATGTGCCGGCCTCTTCGCGAGCAAGCTTCGCTCCTACAGGGTTTTGTGTCGGGTCAAAAAACATGTTCGTGATGACGATCTGTCAGCCGATGATCGATTGATCCCCGCCAACACTGCACTTTTTCCAATTGACCGGCTCTATCCATTGCCGCTGCGACGAATCCCGTCGCACAGGAATCTGTCTGTCCTATCGCTTATGGTTCGAGTGTTGCCCCGTGTTTTTACCCCAGTTCGCCTGTTGGCCGGGCTGTTGCTGCTGTGCATGAGCGGTTGCAGCCACCAGCCCGGAAACGACCTGTTCAGCCAGATACGCGACGGAAAACCCCAGGAATTTCTGCAAACCAGCGTCGATCGCATGGCGACCCTGGCCATGCGCGACAATCTCGACAGCTTGTACCTGTTGATGGGCAAGCTCTACCTGCGCAATCCCGACGAGCTGAAAAAGTCCGGCTTCCTCGACGCCCGCACCGCCAGCAAACAAGTACGCATGGCGATCGAACAGCAGCAGCCGCTACCGACCCTGGGCGGCAAAAAGGACCTGGCGGCGCTGCGTTTCGCCATGAGTCCGGAGTTCCTCGGCGACCGGGTCGGGGCATTCATCTATGCCATCGGCAGCATGCTGGTCACCGCCCACGGCAATCGCCTTGAGTTCTACATGACGGACGCGATCAACCCGACCTTCGTCAGCAACGCCGCGCGCAACATCGAAATCGCCACCTGGATCTTGAGCCAGCGGCAGAACAAGGATGGCCAGCCGATGCTGTTTTCCAACGAAATCTCGGAGGAGGGCAGCAACCTGAGCTTCGCCGTGGAGTTCGGCAAGATCGTCGCCCGGCTCGACCTGCTGACCCAGATGCTCGACGAACGCTACCGGCGGATCGGCCTCAATTACGCGCAGAGCCTGCTGTTCCTGAATTTCCTGCCTGTCCAATAACCCCGCCCCCCACCACTGTAGGAGCCGAGCTTGCTCGCGATGGTCGTCAACGATAACGCTGGCTGTCTGGATGCCAGCGGTGACTGGGCCTCCATCGCGAGCAAGCTCGCTCCTACAGGGGGAGGAATATGGCATAAAGATAGATCGCAACGATCTAACTGGTTATAAGAAAAATCGCTATGCTGCCCGCCAGATTTCCCCTGCGATCTTTGTGGACGTATCAATGGATTTACTGAACATCGGGTTGGTCGTGGCCGGACTGGTTGTCGGCTTCATCGTCGGCATGACCGGCGTGGGTGGCGGGTCGTTGATGACCCCGATCCTGCTGGCATTCGGCATCAACCCGGCAACGGCGGTCGGCACCGATCTGCTGTACGCGGCCATCACCAAGTCCAGTGGCGTACTCGTCCACAGAAAGAACAACAACATCGACTGGAAAATCACCGGCTGGCTGACCGCCGGCAGTGTCCCGGCGGTGCTGCTGACCCTGTGGTTCCTGAGCACCCTGCACTCGGCGCCGGATGCGATGAACGCCATCATCAAACAGGCTCTGGGTGTCGTGCTGTTTGCCACCGCCCTGGCGATCCTGTTCAAGAAGCGTCTTCTCGACTTCGCCCACAAACGCGCCGGCGGCAACTACAACCCCAGCGGCACCCGCCTGAACATCCTCACCGTCATCACCGGTCTGGTGCTCGGCACCATGGTCGCCCTGACCTCCATCGGCGCCGGCGCCCTGGGCACCGTGGCCCTGTTCATCCTCTACCCGCTGCTGGCGACCCGTCGCCTGGTCGGCACCGAAATCGCCCACGCCGTCCCCCTGACCCTGGTCGCGGGACTGGGACACGCGAGCATGGGCAATATGGACTGGCAGGTGCTGGGTTATCTGTTGGTGGGTTCGTTGCCGGGGATTTACCTGGGCAGTCACCTGACGGGGCGTATCTCCGATGAGGTGCTGCGTCCTTGCCTGGCGACCATGCTGGTGTTGATCGGGTACAAGTTGGTGTTCTGATTTCAGCGCTAAACCCTGCTTTATTTGCGGGTGAAGATTTCCAGGCGAAATTCACCCGCTGCCTCTCGTATACCCCTCGAAGAAAAATCCTGCGATAAACGGTTGGCGAATTGCGCAACCTCCGCCCTGACCTAAGCTTTTAACAACGCGAAACACATTCGCGAGCGTCACCGGAACGAACGCCGAGATGCGCAATCATTAGAGCGTGGATATCAAAAGGAGATGCGCATGCTCATCAGGTCACTGACCCTGGCTACCTTGCTGGCTTTCGCCGGCCCCCTGTTCGCCAACGATGGCGATTCACCACTGGACATCAACAAAGGCCTGTACCGCCCCCTGGTTGTCATTGCCTCGAGTACTGTGGATCCGGTCTGGGTGGGCCTGAAGAAGTCGCTGGAAGATCCGGCCAACAAACAGGGAGTCGTTGATCGCAACATCAAGGTCTACAGCGTGCTGAACATGTCGGGGCAACTCGACGGCAAGGATCTCGGTCAACAGGACACCATGGCCTTGATCCGCTCGCTGAAGATGGGAGCCGGGGCGTTACCGAAAGTGATTCTGCTGGGCAAGGACGGCGAGAAGAAACTTGAAACTTCGGGGGAAGATTCGAAGACGGTGGACCTGAAGAAAATCTTCGCCACCATCGATGCACTGCCGGCCGAAGAGAAGGAAATGGCCGCGCCGACTCCGCCTCCCGTGGCGGCCGAGCCAGCGGCGCCTGCGGCCAAGGGTGCCAAGAACGCCAAGCCTGCCAAACCGGCGAAACCGACCAAGCCGCCAGAGCAGCCGGATGATTGAGGCCGTTTTCCAACTGTAGGAGCGAGCTTGCTCGCGATGGCCGCAAGAACGGCGCTGGGTATCAGGTTCCCCGCGTAATCGTTGACGTCCATCGCGAGCGTGCTCGCTCCTACAGGTTATTTGTCCAGCGCATTCAAAATCCGGTAAGCCACCTTGATCCGCTCCGCATTCGGATAATTCCTGTTGGCCAGAATCACGATGCCGATCTGCTTCTCGTGTACGTACGCAACGTACGCGCCGAAGCCGCTGGTGGAGCCGGTCTTGTTGAGCAGGGCGTTCTGCTGCGGCGCTTGCGGTGGGGTGATCCATTGGGTTGGCTGGGGTTCGAAGGCCATTTGCGTGGAGTTGCCGTCCAGCAATTGCTCGAGCTTGACCGGGTAGGGGTAGAGTTCCCAGCCCAGGCCCTGGGTCATGCTGCCGGCCTTGTAGTAACCGGTGTGGGTGGTGGTCATGGCCTGTTGGAGAGGTTTTTCCAGTTGGGCCGGTTGCAGGTTCGCCTGGACGTAGCGGATCAGGTCCGACGCGCTGGTTTTCACCCCGTAGGCTTCCGAATCCAATGCCCCCGGGCCGACTCGCACCGGTTTGTCGTCCTTGTTGTAGCCCTGTGCGTAAAGGCTCATCTGCTCCTGCGGCACCTTGAGGAAGGTGTGCTTGAGGCCGAGCTTGGGCAGCAGGGTCTTTTCCATGGCCTCGTCGAACGGGGCGCCCAGGCTTTGTGCGGCCAGGTAGCCGAAGAGCCCGATACTCGGGTTGGAGTACTGGCGATGGGTGCCGGGGGCGAAGGTCGGTTTCCAGTGCTGGAAGTAGGCGAGCATGGTGTCCGGCGTGTCGGCTTCGTCCGGGAATTGCAGGGGCAATCCGCCGGCGGAGTAAGTGCCCAGTTGCAGCACGCTGATGTTGTCGAACGCACTGCCGCGCAACGCCGGTAGGACCTGGCTGGCCTTGGCTGACAGGTCCAGTTTGCCGCTGGCCTGGGCGTAGGCGCTGAGAGTGGCTGTGAAGGTTTTGCTCACCGAGCCGATCTCGAACAGGGTGTTTTCGCTGACGGCGCTACCGGTTTCTTTCGAGGCGACACCGTAGTTAAAGTAATGCGGTTGGCCCTTCACGGTGATGGCAATCGCCACGCCGGGGATCTTCTGTTCCTGCATCACGGGTTTCATGGCCGCATCGACGATGCCTTGCAGGCGATCGTCGGCCATGCAATGGCTGGCGCCGAGCAGGAGTAGGAAAGTACTGTAGGACGCGAACTTGTTCAGGTTGAAATGAGGCATGACGGAATCACTTCCATGAGTTGTCTGGGAGCCGGGAGCAGGCAAATCTATGCAGTCTTTCGATGCGGGACAACCGATGATATTTTGCGCGAGCCATTAGAAAAATTAGGGGGTGGTCATGATCCGGCCGCAATTACCGCTCAATGCGCTGCGTGCTTTCGAAGCGTCGGCACGGCACTTGAGTTTCACCCGGGCAGCGGTGGAATTATGCGTCACCCAGGCGGCGGTGAGTCATCAGGTCAAGGGGCTTGAATCGCAGCTGGGAGTGACCCTGTTCAAGCGTCTGCCCCGCGGCTTGATGCTGACCCGTGAAGGGGAAACCCTGCTGCCGGTGCTGTGCGAGTGTTTCGACCGCATTGCCGAAACCCTGGCGTGTTTTCAGGGCGGGCATTTGCGTGAAGTGCTGACGGTCGGCGCGGTGGGGACCTTTGCCGTGGGTTGGCTGTTGCCGCGACTGGCGGACTTCCAGGCGAAACATCCGTTCATAGATTTGCGACTGTCGACCAATAACAATCGGGTGGACGTCGCCGCCGAGGGCCTGGATTACGCCATTCGGTTCGGCGCCGGGGCCTGGCACGGGATTGAAGCGGTGCGCCTGATCGAGGCGCCGCTGTCGGTGCTGTGCATCCCGGACATCGCTCGGCAATTGCGCGAACCGGCGGATCTGCTGCAGCAGACGCTGTTGCGTTCCTATCGCGCGGATGAATGGCCGGAGTGGTTCCAGGCGGCGGGGTTGTCGAATCTGGCGGTATCGCCGAGGAGCATTGTTTTCGATTCGTCGCTGGCGATGATGGAGGCGGCGCAGCAGGGCGTGGGGGTGGCGTTGGCGCCGCCGTTGATGTTCGCGCGGCAACTGGCGGCGGATGCGATTTGTCAGCCGTTTCCGATTCATATCACCACGGGCAGCTACTGGCTGACGCGGTTGCAGTCGCGACCGGAAACCCCGGCGATGGCTGCGTTCAAAAGTTGGCTATTGACGCAGCGTCCCCTAATGAAATGGCTACCCCCGCACCCCCTGTAATCGCTCGCTAAGCTTTC
>NZ_JBSVXG010000115.1:0-19086 GCF_054070595.1 Pseudomonas sp. SDO55104_S430
GGTCGTCAACGATAACGCGGGCTGTCTGGATGCCCGCGGTGTCTGGTCTACCATCGCGAGCATGCTCGCTCCTACAGGTTTGGGTCAAAAGCACTCAATGCGCCAACAACAACGTCACCAGCTGATCAAACCGGCTATTGGCAATCCAGCCCAGCAGACCCAGCAACACCGCCGTCCCACCCACGGTATAGGCAAGGCGATGCTTGATGGATTTGACTTCGCTGCGCACGTTTTCCATGTCTTTGCGCAGGTATTTGAGGTGCGCCTCCAGTTCGGTGACTCGGGGTTCCATCTCATCTTCTCCTTGGGTTTTTTATTCTGCGGAAGGCTGAAAAATCCGGACACCAAAGTGTATGAATCCCACCTGATGGTCAATTAAGGCAATTCCTCACCTTTTGTAAGAAAAATCCTGTCTTGCACGACTTGGCTGTGCGCGAAGGAAAATAATTGGACTGGCATCGACTTTTCTTACAGGGTCGAGGGTCAACATCTCCCATATGGCACTCAAACCTGAGGGGACTGCACATGAGCGAACGCAAAGCGCTACTGATTCTGCATGGCAAGCAGGCGCTCAACGAAGAAGTTCGCGCGGCCGTCGAGAGCAAGCGCGAACAGGGTTGGGAGCTGGCCGTACGGCTGACATGGGAGGGGGGGGATGCGCAACGTCTGGTAACCGAGGCTGTGGCAGCGGGCTACACGCACATTGTTGCCGGAGGCGGCGACGGTACGCTGCGGGATATCGCCGAATCCCTGTCCGAACAGTCGAAACAGGCCAGTCTTGTCCTGATGCCGCTCGGCACCGCCAACGACTTTGCCCGCGCTGCCGGTGTGCCCCTGGAGCCGGCCCAGGCGCTGGATCTGCTGGACGTTGAACCCTGTGCCATCGACCTGGGAGAAGTCGGTGGCCAGGTGTTTCTGAACATGGCCACCGGCGGATTCGGCAGCCAGGTCACCGCCAACACCTCCGAGGACCTGAAAAAGGTCCTGGGCGGCGCCGCGTATCTGTTCACCGGTTTGTCACGCTTCAGCGAACTGCACGCCGCCTATGGCGAGTTGCAAGGGCCGGATTTTCACTGGAGCGGTGATCTGCTGGCTCTCGGGATCGGTAATGGCCGGCAGGCGGGGGGCGGGCATGTGCTGTGTCCACAGGCTCTGGCCGACGATGGCTTGCTCGATATCAGCATCCTGCCTGCGCCGCAGGAGCTGGTCGACACGCTGAAGAATCTGTTGGCAGATGGTTTCGGCCTCGACAGCATGTTCGTGCGGGCCCGGTTGCCGTGGGTCGAGATCAAGGTCTCCGAAGGCCTGTACATCAACCTCGATGGCGAGCCGCTGGAAGGGGATAGTCTGCGTTTCTCGGCGCGACCAGCGGCCCTTCGCGTGCATTTGCCAGAGGATTCGCCGCTATTGAGCGCGACGCAATCTGTCAGTCGTCCAGACTGATGATCTGCTCGCGCACGGCGAACAACACCAGGCCCGCCACATCGAAAATCTGCAGGCGTTTCATGATTTGCGAGCGGTGGGTTTCCACGGTCTTGACGCTCAGGCCCAGGCCGTTGGCGATTTCCCGGGTGGACTTGCCGCGAACGATCAGGCGCAGGATTTCCAGCTGACGGGCCGTCAGGTTGTGCGTGTCCGAGGGCTCGGGGGCGGTCTGGTTCCGGGTCAGTGCCTGGGTGATTACGGTGTGGGCAATGGCCGGGCTCAGGTAGCGTTCGTTGTTGCGCAAGGCTTCAAGGGCATGTTCCAGCTCGGTCGGGGTGGTGTCCTTGAGCAGGTAGCCATGGGCCCCGGATTCCAGGGCCTGCATGATCAGCGCCGGGTCGGTGTGCATCGACAGGATCAGCACCTTGCTGTGGGGACGGATGCGCTTGAGCTGCTGCAACGCCTCAAGGCCACCGGTCTGCTTCATGGAAATATCCAGCAGCACGATATCCGGGGACAGATGTTCGACCATGGCCAGCAGCTGCGAGCCGTCGTTGGCTTCGCCGATCACGGCATAACCAGGAAGGTCCATCACCAGGGCGCGCACGCC
Source organism: Pseudomonas sp. SDO55104_S430 (assembly GCF_054070595.1). Lineage (NCBI taxonomy): Bacteria > Pseudomonadati > Pseudomonadota > Gammaproteobacteria > Pseudomonadales > Pseudomonadaceae > Pseudomonas > Pseudomonas sp. SDO55104_S430. The sequence goes on from NZ_JBSVXG010000115.1 coordinate 2,036, forward strand.
AGCCCTGATCAGCGAGTGGTCATCCACCAGAAGTAAGTTACAAGTCAATGCATAACCTTATTCGTACTGGCCCGTTCTAGCGCGCGGGGCGCCCAGGGGAATAGAGCTTCGATTTGAGTGCCTTGGCCCGGCTCGCTGGTGACGTTCAGCGTGCCGCCCAACTGAGTGATCCGCTCCGACATGCCGGCCATGCCACGCTGGCCCTCGCGACCGGGGTCGGTGGCGGGGGCGAAACCCTGGCCGTCGTCATGGATCGACAGCGAAAGACCTTGAGGCAAACGCTGCACACACACCACCAGATTCTGCGCGTTGGCGTGGCGCAACATGTTGGTGACGGCTTCCTGGGTAATGCGAAACGCCGCCACGGCCATTTCTTCCGGGATTCCGGTCAGGCGCTGGTGGCATTCCAGGCTCCAGTGCACGGAGGTATTGGCCAGCGTCTTCAACAGGTGCGCACGCAGGCTGGCTTCCAGGCCCAGGCTGGTCAGTTGCCTCGGATTGAGGATGGCCGACACATCCCGGACCTTGGTCAGAGTCTCTTCCAGGGTGTCGCACAGTACGGCGCACTGTCCCTGGAGTTCTTCGGGCATGCGGCGCTTGAGCCAGGCGCTTTGCAGCTTCGCCGCGGTCAGCAACTGACCGATGTCGTCATGCAGTTCGCGACTGAGCCGGTGCCGTTCGTTCTCCTGAACCTCCAACAAACGATCGGCCAGTTCCTGCGGCTGAAACTTGATCGATTTGCGCGACAGCCGATATTGCACGCCGACGCAACTCAAGGCCGCGATGTTGAGAATCAGCAGACCCAGGGGCAGGGGAATCGAAAGGCAATAGACCAGCAGGCTTCCCAACGTCGAGCAGGCGCACAGCGAAAGCGTGAACCGACGCGCGTTTTCTCGTGAGGGTGGCCAAGTGGCAAGTGACTTGAGGCTGGCGTACATAACGGAATGGAGCCAATGAAGATGCGCTGCGGGCAGGCCGGTCATGCTCTGACGGGCCTCTGTTTTGTCATGTTGTACAACAACGTCAATGGCGCATGATTTTTGTACAAGAAAATTGGCTGGAAACTTGTCCGGGCCAGTAGAAAGTCATGTTTCCATTATTTGACGTCAACTAATGGGCGGCATAGTACCACTTAAGATACCGTTGGTCGCGCACGGGATATATGTCCTGGAGGTCAGGAACAACGCATTTGGAAAGAGAGATCTCACGAGGAAAGTGGGGTTATCGTCACCGTTCGGCATCGATTCGCCACGGAACCCGTTGTTTGGTTTCCGCTGAGCCCCTGTTTCGGACAGGCGTCTAGTTGCCTGAAGGGAGAGTTGTTACTTGCATCGGTCGCAATTGGATAAGCAATGTTCAATTACGACAGGGTTAAATCAAACAACCGTCAACTAACAGTAATTATTGTGAGTTACGACACGGTTTCAATGACTCAGGCCTGACGCTCCATGTAGGGGACCACAGTGAAAGGCTTGGAATTGACCGGCAGTTGAAACGGGTGATGACCCACCTGGAAGGCAAAGGCTTCGATCAGGGTGGTCTGCTCGGTTTCATCGAGACACAACTGGCCGGTGTTCTGGTCGATCAGCTCGAGCTGCCAGGCGATCAGCGTCAGGCAGTCCTTGAGGGCGCGCAGGGCCTCGTCGTGCAGGTCCATATGGTTCTGGGCATGATTGAGCAGGCCATGGATGTGCAGGGAAAACTCCGACACGGCAGCGAGAGCCAGGGCGTCCGCCTTGCTGGCCAGTTTGAGCAGCGTACTGAGCAGGCAATCGATTGCGTCCCTGTCATTACTGATCAATTGCAGGTGGCTCAGGCATTCCTCCGTTTTGGCCAGAAGCGATTCGGCTTCGATGAGAAACTCCGGGACCCGCTTTGCCCACTCTTTACGATTGTCCGGCATGCTTATCTCCACAACGTCATGACTAATGAGGGGATGTCGTGTGTGTCGACGAGAACGTTGGTCGTTCCGACGTCTGCGTTTCGTCGTGCAATCGCGTTCCGCCAGGCAGAGGCACCGGCAACGGAACTAGTTATGAGGGTATAGGGTTGAGGGCCCGCGATCGCACACAAAAGCCTGACTCCATTCATGCAATGAGAATGGCGTCACATTAATGGCTATTGGATATTGCGAATATCAGGTTGCACCTGATTGTTGCTCAGGGAATCCCTTACGCGACGGAACCTATTGAATTATCAATGGTCGCGCGCTCGGAAAATGTAGCAGATAAATTCACATCGCCAGTAAAGCATGATGTTAATGTGACATCAATGTTGAAGTGCGGCATTTTGTACGGGGTCAAGGTCTTTCACATCCAGCCGATAACCTCCTATTCGTGACTTATATCGGTACATCATCACCGGTGCATCATCGGTACAACACCCAGGAGTCAGTAATGGCCGGCATTCTTGATACGGTAGACCAACGTACGCAACTGGTGGGTGAGAATCGCCTGGAAATTCTCATGTTCCGCCTGGCCGGACGGCAATTGTTCGCAATCAACGTGTTCAAAGTGCAGGAAGTCCTGCAACTGCCGAAGCTGACCCTGATGCCTCAGCGCCATCCGTTCGTTTGCGGCGTGGTCAATCTGCGCGGCCAGACCCTGCCGGTGATCGATCTGTCCCAGGCCATTGGCATGCGTCCGCTGGTGCCGGGACCGAACAGCACCATTATCGTTACCGAGTACAACCGTTCCGTGCAGGCGTTCCTGGTCGGTGGCGTGGATCGCATCGTCAACATGAACTGGGAAGCGATCATGCCGCCGCCGAGCAGCGCCGGTCGCCAGCATTACCTGACTGCCATCAGCAAGGTCGATGATCAGTTGGTGGAAATCATCGACGTTGAGAAGGTTCTGGCGGAGATCGTGCCTTACAACGCCAAGGTATCTCGCGAAAAATTGGCGGATCCGGTTCTGGAGCGTGCCCGTGGTCGTGAGGTGCTGCTGGTGGATGACTCCAATGTGGCGCTGGCGCAGTTGCGCGATACGCTGGGGCAGTTGGGGGTGAAGATGCATATTGCCAGTGACGGCTTGAAGGCGTTGAACATGCTCAAGGCGTGGGCGGACAGTGGTGTCGATATGACCGAGAAGCTGTTGATGGTGTTTACCGATGCGGAGATGCCGGAGATGGATGGTTATCGTCTGACCACGGAAATCCGCAACGATCCGCGTTTGCGTGGTCTTTATGTGGTGTTGCATACGTCGCTGTCCGGCAGTTTCAACGATTCGATGGTCAAGAAGGTGGGTTGCGACAACTTCCTGTCCAAATTTCAGCCGGACAAGTTGGTGGATGTGGTGCGCCAGCGGTTGGTGCTCGACGAAGTTCCGGCGTAAAACCCTGTGGGAGCTGGCTTGCCAGCGATGGCGGCCTGGTAGCCGACCTGATCTTGCGGATGTACCCAGATTCCATTGTGGGAGCGAGCCTGCTCGCGAGCTTTTGATTGTGTACATATCCATTGCTGCGGGCGCGGCGGCTGTCGGTTCCGCCCTGACGGTCGGGTCACTTTTGGCAAACGCCCGGAATGCCGGCCCAGCCAAAAGTAACCAAAAGGTCTCGCCCCAACGTTCGGTCCCTCGCCAAGGCTCGGGATCCCTTCGCTCCGGCATTCATCCGGGGGCATCGCCTCCGGTTTGCTTCGCTGCACCTCCTCTCGATGTGTGCGGCTTCGCCGCACGGCGCTGCGCGCCTGCCCCCCGGATGAACGCCTCCACTCAGCCTGCCGAAGGGCGGGTGGATCAAAATCAAAAGCAAAGCAGCCGAGGCGAGCTGACACTCGACCTTTCGGCTGGTTGTCCACATTCCCCTGAACGAACGCTTTTCTGTAGGAGCGAGGCTTGCCCGCGAAGGCGTCCTGACAGACGACCTGTTTTTTCGACTGGGTTTAGTTCTCGTGTAGGAGCAGGCGAAATTTCAACCTTTGATTCAACGCTGAAGCTCGTATAGGGTGGCTTTTTTGTTTTTCAGGGAGTTGGCCATGCTGCGTCTGGGCGCGCTTTATCGTTATCCGTTGAAATCCGGCAAGGGCGAGGCTTTGCAGCAGGTCGGTCTCGACAAGCTGGGGCTGGACGGTGATCGACGCTGGATGCTGGTGGACGAGGCCAGTGGGCGGTTTCTGACTCAGCGGGCGGTGGCGCAGATGAGTCAGCTGTCGGCGTTGTGGAATGCCGAGGGTGGTCTGACTCTCAAGGCGCCAGGGCATCCAACGATTGATATCGCGCTGCCAGCCAGCGATGCCGAACTGCGCGGCGTGACTATATGGCGCGACACGTTGCGGGTGCCGGATGCCGGCGATGCCGCGGCGGCTTGGGTCAGTGAGTTCATCGGCAAGCCGACGCGCCTTGTGCAGATCCCGCTTGAACGCGCCCGTACCACCGAAGCGGGTTATGGCAAGGACGATGATCAGGTGGCGTTCGCCGATGGTTTTCCGCTGTTGCTGATCGGCCAGGCGTCGCTTGAGGATCTGTCGCAGAAAGTCGGTCGCCCCATGGAAATGCTGCGTTTCCGCCCGAATCTGGTGATCGAGGGTAGCGAAGCCTTTGCCGAGGATGGCTGGAAGCGCATTCGCATCGGCGAGGTCGAGTTCCGGGTGGTCAAGTCATGCTCGCGTTGCATCCTCACCACCATCGACCCGCAGACCGGTGAGCGCAGTGCCGATCGCGAACCCTTTGCCACCTTGCAGCAATACCGTGCCAACGCCAATGGCGCGATGTTCGGGCAGAATCTGGTCAACGATGGCAACGGTCGCCTCGAAGTCGGCATGCCGGTGACTGTTCTGGAATAAACGCCCGTTAAACAAAAATGCCCGTGTCCTTGGACACGGGCATTTTTTTGCGCTGTGAAACCCGAGGGTTTAGCCGCGGTATTCGCACAGGTAGGCGGTGTCGACGGCGACTTTCAGCTGGAACTTGCTGTCGGCTGGCACGTTGAACTGGCTGCCGGCGGCGAAGGTCTGCCAGTCGCTGCTGTCCGGCAGTTTGACGGTCAGGGCGCCGGACACCACGTGCATGATTTCACGCTGGCTGGTGCCGAATTCATATTCGCCCGGAGCCATGACGCCGATGGTCGCCGGACCTTCAGCGGTGCCAAAGGCGATCGACTTGACGGTGCCGTCGAAGTACTCGTTGACTTTAAACATGGGCGATTCCTCGAAAAGGGCTAAAAAGGGCCGGCCAGTATGCACAAGGGGGCCGGTGTCGTCACCTCTCCAGAGGGGGGAGAATCTGCGGCAGCAGACGAGCCGTATTGCGCGCGTCCTCCAGCGCCCGGTGCTGCTGCCCGGTAAATTGCAGGCCGGCCAATTGCAGCGCGCTGTTGAGCCCCAGCGGCCGTTCCAGACGCCGGGCCTTGGCGAAGCGCTGCTTGAGGTTGATGTGCGGTGTGCGGCTCAGCTGACTGTCGAGTTGCAGGCGCTGCCACTCCTGAATGAGCTGCTTGCGATCGTAATCGCCCCAGCTGACCCAGCCTTCCAGGGGCGATGGATGCTGCCCCAACCATTGCTCGAACGACGGCCAGATTTCACTCAGGGTCTGCGCCGAGTCGACATCGGCCTGGGTGATGTGGGTCAGCTCCCGGCAAAAAGGGGTCAGAAGCGGCCGCCGCAAGGGCCGCACGAAGCATTGGAAGTGGTCGACTTCGCGCCCTTTGCGGTCCACCAGCGTGGCGCCGATTTCGATGATTTCCATTTCCGTGACAGGCCAGCCACCGTCATCGGTGGTGGCTTCCAGATCAATGACCAGCCAATGAGGCATTGCAGGGTTTCCCGGTATCCGCGTCTTAATGGGTTTGAGCGTAGCCAAACCCTGCGGTTCCGCCTAGCCGACCGATTCCACCTCCAGCAGAATCTGCCGATTCTTGACCTGATCGCCGACCTGCACCTGCAGGCGCTTGAGTACGCCGTCGATACCGGACTTGAGCGGATGTTCCATTTTCATCGCCTCCAGCACCACCAGCAGCTGGCCCTTGCTGACCTGGCTGCCCTCGTTGACCAGCACATCGACGATCGCCCCGTCCATCGGCGCCTTGAGCGTGCCGGAGCTGACGCTGGCCGAACTGCTGACCGGCGCCTGGGTGCGGTCTTCCAGGCACAGGCTGCCGGGCCGGGTAAACAGACAGATTTGCCCGGCCTGCAAGCGGTAGGCATGGCGCTGGCGGATGCCGTCGATTTCCAGCGTCGCCTGGCGCCTATCGCAATCGATGATTTTCAGCTCAAGGCTGCGCTCGGCCGCTTGAATCCGCAACGCCTCGCCCGGCACGGCATTCAATGACACCGACCACTGCTGTTCATCCAGCCCCAGCCGATAGTGCAGCGCCGCACTGGCGTTGTTGCGCCAACCGGCCAGCGGGCCACCGTGCGCTTGTGCCGATGCCTGATAGAGCAGGGCGGTGGCAATCGCCAGCTCTTCGGCACTGGGTTCATGCGCACGCAGGCACGGATGCTCGGCGAAGTGCTGCGTGATGAACGCGGTACTGAATTGGCCATCAATGAATTGCGGATGCTGCAACAGGCTGGCGAGCAGGCGCTGATTGCTCTGCACCCCCAGCAACACGCTGTCCTGCACCGCCCGCAGCAACTTGCGCCGGGCATCTTCGCGGGTCGCGCCATGGGCGATCAGTTTGCCCAGCATCGGGTCGTAGAACGGGCTGATGCTGGCGCCTTCGATCAGGCCATGGTCGATCCGCACGCCACTGTTCAGCGCCGGTTCCCAGGCATCGATGCGCCCGGTCTGTGGCAGAAAATCCCGGGTCGGGTCTTCGGCATACAGGCGCACTTCCATGGCGTGCCCGTTGAGTTGCACCTGTTCCTGACGCAACGGCAGCGGCTGCCCTTCGGCGATGTTCAGCTGCCAGGCCACGAGGTCCAGGCCGGTGATCAGTTCGGTCACCGGGTGTTCCACTTGCAGACGGGTGTTCATCTCCAGGAAGTAAAACTCGCCCCGGGCATCCAGCAGAAATTCCACGGTGCCGGCGCCGACATAGTTCACGGCGCGACCGGCCTTGAGCGCCGCTTCACCCATGGCCTGGCGCAGCGCTTCGGTCATGATTGGGCAGGGCGCCTCCTCGATGACTTTCTGATGGCGGCGCTGGATCGAACAGTCGCGCTCGCCAAGGTAGATCAGGTTGCCGTGGCGGTCGCCGAACAGTTGCACCTCGACGTGCCGGGGTTCGATCAAGGCCTGTTCGAGGATCAGTTCGTCGCTGCCAAAACCATGCAGGGCCTCGGAGCGCGCGGTGCGAATTTGCTCCAGCAAATCTTTCGACTCGTGCACCAGGCGCATGCCCCGTCCGCCACCGCCGGCACTGGCCTTGATCATCAACGGATAGCCGATGCGCTCGGCCTCGCGGCTCAGCGTCGCGTCGTCCTGCTCGGCACCCTGGTAACCGCGGATGCACGGCACGCCGGCTTCCAGCATGGCGATCTTCGACAGGCGCTTGCTGCCCATCAGCTCGATGGCGTCGGCGTCGGGACCGATGAAAGCGATGCCGGCCGCGTGGCAGGCGCGGGCGAAATCGGCGTTTTCCGAGAGAAACCCGTAGCCGGGGTGGATCGCGTCGGCGCCGGTGCGGCGGGCGGCGTCGATGATCGCCGGGATGTTCAGGTAGGACTGCTGCACCGCGGACTGACCGATGTGTACGGCTTCGTCGGCCATCTGCACATGCAGCGCATCGGCGTCGGCGTCGCTGAATACCGCGACGGTGCGATAGCCCAGGGACTGGGCGGTGCGCTGGATGCGGCAGGCGATTTCACCGCGGTTGGCGATGAGGATTTTGCTGAAGCCGGGCATGGTTGATTCCCCTGGTTCTTGTGGTGAATGTGAGGGCCTCTTCGCGGGCAAGCCTCGCTCCTACAGAATTACGCGCACCGTAGGAGCGAGGCTCGCCCGCGAAGCTTTAGGAGGCCCACCCCGGTTTACGCTTCTGCACAAAAGCCATGGTCCCCTCGACCCCCTCGGCTCCCGTCACCGCCTCACTGAACCACTGCGCCGCCTGATCCAGCAGCTCTGCCGACGGCTGCACCGCACTGGCCAGCAACAATTGTTTGGTCGCCGCATTCGCCCCCGGCGCACAACACAGCACATGGGCCAGCACCTCATCGAGGCGCTCGGCAAGGGCTTGCATGTCCTGCTCGACAAAGTGCACCAGCCCCATCCGCAACGCCTGTTTGCCATCGAACCGCGCCGCCGTCAGTGCCAGACGCCGGGCCTGGGTCAGGCCGATGCGCTGCACCACGAAAGGCGCGATCTGCGCCGGCAGCAGGCCGAGGCTGGTTTCCGGCAGGCCGAATTGCGCCTGATGATCGGCAATGGCGATATCGCTGACACACGCCAGACCAAAACCACCGCCCAGCACCGCGCCCTGCAAAACCGTGATCACCACTTGCGGCGCGTTCTGGGTTTCTTCCAGCAGGGCACCGAAGGCACGGTTCAATTCGCGGTAGGCGCTTGCGCCCTGGACGCGGGCGTTGGCCATGTCCTTGATGTCGCCGCCGGCACAGAAATGACCGTCGGCGCCACTGATCACCAACGCACGAACCGCCCGATCATCACGCACCGCCGCCAGTACCGCGCGCAGTTCGTTGACCATCTCAAGGCTCATGGCGTTGCGGCTTTGCGGGCGATTGAGGGTGATGTGCAGCACGCCGTTGTGCGGCTCCAGCAGCAACGTCTCGCAAACCGGCAGGACGCTCATTTCTTTTTCCCCGGCAGGATGCCCATCAGCTTGCAGATGATCCCCAGCATGATTTCGTCGGCACCGCCGCCGATCGACACCAGCCGCACATCGCGGTAGGCGCGGGCCACGGGGTTGTCCCACATGAAGCCCATGCCGCCCCAGTATTGCAGGCAGCTGTCGGTGACTTCCCGACCCAGCCGCCCGGCCTTGAGCTTGGCCATGGAGGCCAGGCGGGTGACGTCCTGGCCTTTGACGTATTGCTCGGTGGCCTGATAGACCAGCGCGCGCAGGCATTCGATTTCGGTCTGCAATTCGGCGAGACGGAAGTGAATGACCTGGTTGTCGATCAGCGCACTGCCGAAGGTCTTGCGTTCCTTGCAATATTGGATGGTGCTGTCGACGCAGTATTCCAGGCCCTTGATCATGTTCGCCGCGCCGAACAGGCGTTCTTCCTGGAACTGCAGCATCTGCATCATGAAGCCCGCGCCTTCATGGCCGATGCGGTTGCGTTGCGGCACGCGCACGTTGTCGAAAAACACCTGGGCGGTTTCCGAACTGCGCATCCCGAGCTTGTCCAGATGGCTGCTCAGGCTGATGCCCGGGGTGTTCATCGGCACCATGATCAGCGACTTGTTGATGTGCGGTTTGTCGTCGGAGGTGTTGGCCAGCAGGCAGATGAAATCGGCGCTCGGCGAGTTGGTGATCCACATCTTGCTGCCGTTGATCACGTAGTCGTCGCCGTCCTTGCGCGCGGTGGTCTTCAGCCCGGCCACGTCGGAACCGGCACCCACTTCGGAGACCCCGATGCAGCCCACCTGCTCGCCGCTGATGGCCGGACGCAGGAACTCGTCACGCAGTTCATCGGAGCCGAAGCGTGCCAGCGCCGGTGTACACATGTCGGTCTGCACACCGATGGACATCGGGATGCCGCCGCAGTGAATGGTGCCGAACTCTTCGGCGGCGACGATCGAGTAGCTGTAGTCGAGCCCCATGCCGCCGAATTTCTCCGGCTTGGAAATGCCCAGCAGACCCAGCTCGCCGGCCTTGCGGAAGATCTCGTGGATCGGAAAACGCCCGGCCTTTTCCCAGGCCTCGACGTGCGGATTGATCTCGTGATCGACGAATTGGCGGACGGTGCGGCGCAGTGCTTCGTGTTCCTGGGTGAAGATCATTTTTATTGTTCTCCTTAAGTAAGAGGGGCACTGCGTTATCTGATCGTCAGAACCGCGCCACACCAAAACTGTTGGCCTGCAACGGCCGCACCTCGGCCTCGTGACAGATGTCCAGCAAGAACCCAAGCAAGGTCCGGGTGTCGCGCGGGTCGATCAAACCGTCGTCCCACAGGTTGGCGCTGCCATAGAGCGCCGTGGACTGGGCATCGAGTTTCTGCGCGGTGACCTGTTCGAGCATGTCGAGCATTTTCGGGTCGGGCACCAGGCCGTCTTTGGCCTGCTTGGCCTCGGTGACGATACGCAGCACCTTGCCGGCCTGGGCGCCACCCATCACGGCGGTGCGGCTGTTGGGCCAGGCGAAGATGAAGCGCGGGTCGAGGCCGCGGCCGCACATCGCATAGTTACCGGCGCCATAGGAGCCGCCGACGACAATGGTGAGTTTGGGCACCCGGGCATTGGCCACCGCCTGGATCATCTTGGCGCCGTGCTTGATCACGCCTTGCTGTTCCGATTCGGTGCCGACCATGAAACCGGTGGTGTTGTGGAAGAACAGCAGCGGCGTCTGGCTCTGGTCGCACAGCTGGATGAACTGCGCCGCCTTGCTCGCGCCCTTGGGCGTGATCGGGCCGTTGTTGCCGATGAAGCCGCAGGTGCGCCCGTGGATCTTCAGATGACCGCACACGGTCTGCTGATCGAACTCGTTCTTGAAGTCGAGAAAGCTCGAGCCGTCGGCGATTCGGGCGATGATTTCGCGCACGTCGTAGGGCTTTTTCGGATCGTCCGGAATCAGCCCCAGCAGTTCCTCGACGGGGTAGAGCGGCTCTTTCCATTCAGGCTGCGCACGCTGCGGCAACTGATCGTTCCAGGACAGCAGGCTGACAATCTCGCGCACCTGACGTACGCCGTCGGCATCGTTTTGCGCCAGATACTCGGCAGTACCGGCGAGTTGCGCGTGCATCTCGGCGCCACCCAGTTCTTCATCGGTGGCGATTTCACCGGTAGCGGCCTTGAGCAGCGGGGGACCGGCGAGAAACAGCTTGGCCTTGCCGCGCACCACCACCACGTAGTCCGACAGGCCCGGCTGATAGGCGCCGCCCGCCGTGGCCGAGCCGTGCACCACGGTGATCTGCGGCAGGCCCATGGCTGACATCCGCGCTTGATTGGCGAAGCTGCGCGCGCCCTCGACGAAAATCTCCGCCGCGTAGTTGAGGTTGGCGCCACCGCTTTCGGCGAGGGTGATCACCGGCAGTTTGTTTTCCATGGCGATCTGTTGCAGGCGCAGAGATTTTTTCAGGCCGCTGGGGGAAATGGTCCCGCCCTTGATCGCGCTGTTGTTGGCCACGATCAACGCGCGCACGCCGGACACGTAACCGATCCCCGCAATCAGCCCGCCACCGGCCGAACTGCCGTCCTTGTCGTCGTGCAGCTTGTAGCCGGCCAGGCTGGCCAGTTCGAGAAAAGGCGCGCCGGGGTCCAGCAGCAGGTTGAGGCGTTCGCGAGGCAGCAGTTGCCCGCGCTTGTCGAATTTGGCCCGGGCTTCGTCCGCCTTGTTCAACAGGTTCTGTTCCAGCTGACGGATCTGCTCGACGCCCACCAGCATGGCCTCGCGATTGCGGGCGAACTGTTCACTGTGGGGATCGAGTTGCGACTGAATCACCGGCATGGGTTATTCCTTGTCTTTGAGCACGTCGGGAAGATAGGCGCGGTGGAAACCGTTGTACGACTCGCTGTTGGTCGCCTTGTGAATCGGCCACGCGCGCCCGCCGAGGCTGGCGGCGCCATCGATGCGCAAGGTGCTGCCGCTGATGAAGGCGGCCGCCGGGCTCAGCAGGAAAACGATCGCCGCGCTGACTTCCGATTCGGTGCCGATGCGTTTGAGCGGCACGTGTTCGCGCAAGGTCGGGATCACCGCCTTGAAGGCGCCTTCGTAAGTGTCCATGCCGCTGGAGGCGATCCAGCCCGGCGCCACCGCATTGACCCGCACCCCGGCGTAACCCCATTCGAAAGCGGCGGTCTTGGTCAGGTTGTCCATGCCCGAACGCGCCGCGCCCGAGTGGCCCATGCCGGGCATGCCGCTCCACATGTCGGCGAGCATGTTGACGATGGCGCCGCCGTGTTTGCTCATGGACTGGTTGAACACTTCCCGGGCCATCAGGAAACCGCCCACCAGATTGGTGCGCACCACGGTTTCAAAACCTTTCTGGTTGATCGAGGCCAGCGGCGACGGATACTGCCCGCCGGCATTGTTGACCAAGCCGTGAATCGGCCCGTGCTTGCGGATCAGCTCGCCCACCATGTGGCTCACCGCTTCTTCATCACGGATATCACAGGTGCTCCAGTCGGCCTTGCCGCCATCTTCGGCAATCTCGGCAACGACGCTTTTCAGCTTGTCGGCCTTGCGCCCCACCAGCACTACATGAGCACCGAGAGCTGCCAGTTCATGGGCGGTGCAGCGGCCGATGCCACTGCCACCACCGGTGACGATGATCGTCTGGCCCGCGAAAAGATCGGCTTTGAAAATCGAATCGTAGGCCATGACGGCAGTCCTCTAATTGACCTGGTCGGCGATGCGCTGGGGCACCGGAATCTGGATTTCCAGCAGTTGCTGGGCGAAGGCCTTGCCCTGCGGGTCGATGCGCAAGCTGGCGACACCGCCGCCGCCGAGGGCGTTTTCCAGCAGGAAGTTCAGGCTGTGGCTGGCGGGCAGATACCAGCGCTCGACGCGCCCGTGAATCGGATCGAGGACGTGGCTCATCCAGTCGACGATCACCGCCGGCGTCAGCGCCTCGGCGATCCACGGCAGGAACTCCGGCTCGCGGGCCATGACCCCGATATTGCTGTGGTTGCCCTTGTCGCCGGATCGGGCCACGGCGAGCTTGATCAGCGCCACGCTGGCGTCGGCGCGCTCGCCGGGTTTCGGCGGGTCGAGGGGAAGGGGCAAGGTGTCGGGGTCGAGCACATCGATGGCGGGCAGGGCGCAGGGCAGGCGCTGGCCGTTGAATTCAATCTCCACCGCGCAGGCGCTTTTGTCGATGAGGAAGGAGAACAGGCGGATCAGCGGATAGACCGTCGGCCGACCGCCGACGATGCCGCTCAGCCCCGGTGCCATGCCGGTCGCGGCCTGGGCGATTTCCCGGGAAAACAGGATCAACGCCTGCTTGTTCGGATGGCGCACCGCCAGTTTGATCACCACCTCGCGGCTGTCCCGGCGCTGGCCGTGGGGGCCGTAGGTGGCTTCGCTGCCGAGCAGTTCGATGTTCACGTCGGTGTAGCGTGGCCAACCGCGCTGCTCGAACATTTCCGAGGTCTTGTCGATGATCGCCTGGCTGACGCGCCGAGCCTTGTCTACTGCGTCGATGCCGGCGATCAGGCAACTGGCGGTGCATTTGAAACCGTCGGGAAAGGTGGCGCTGACCTTGTATTGATCGGTGGGCGGCAAGCCTTTGGCGCCGTGGACCCGCACCGCATTCTTGCCCTGTTGCACCAGTTTGACGTGAGTGAAATCGCAGACCACATCCGGCAGCAGATAGGCCCGTGGGTCGCCGATCTCATACAGCATCTGTTCGCCCACCGTCAGTGGCGTGACCAGTCCGCCGGAGCCTTCGGGTTTGCTGACGATGAACTGGCTGTCGGCGCTGACTTCGACGATCGGGAAACCTATGTGTTCGTAGTCGGGCACTTCGCGCCAGTCGGTGAAATTGCCTCCGGTGCACTGCGCGCCGCATTCGATGATGTGGCCGGCCAAAGCGGCCTGGGCCAGCTTGTCGTAGTCCTGCCAGGACCAATCGAACTCATGCACCAGCGCGGCACTGACCACGGCGCTGTCGACCACCCGCCCGGTGATCACGATGTCGGCGCCCAGGCGCAGGGCTTCGACTATGCCCGGCGCGCCCAGGTAAGCGTTGGTCGAGACGCACATCGGCGGCAAAGGCGCGCCGCTGAACATTTCATGAATGCCGCGGCTGCTCAGGTGTTTGAACTGCGGTTGCAGGTCGTCGCCCAGCAGCACGGCGATCTTCAGGGCGACCCCGGCCTTGTCGCAGGCCGCTTGCAGGGCGGCGGCGCAGGCCTGTGGATTGACCCCGCCGGCATTACTGATCACGCGGACGTTCTGCGCGGCGAGCTGCGGGAGAAGGGGAGTGAGGACTTCGACGAAGTCGCTGGCATAACCGGCCTGGGGATCTTTCATCTGTGCCCCGGCCATGATCGACATGGTGATTTCGGCCAGGTAATCGAATACCAGGTAGTCCAGGCGGCCACCGTCCACCAGTTGCGCGGCGGCAGTCGAGGTGTCGCCCCAGAACGCGCTGGCGCAACCGATGCGAATGGTTTTGGCAGCAGTCATTTGCATAACCCCCTTTCGACAAAGTGTTTCGAGACTACCAAGCAAGCGCTTGGTTTGTAAACTCCGGAAATATCTTCTGCCCGAGCGCTTGCTTGGTTGCTGATGCCAGACTAAATTGCCCGCGCAAGTCCCCTGTTTTAGCGGGGATCGGCGTTGGTGACTGATCGACTGTAGGAGAGAACGGGTGGACGAGCAAAAAGCCCTGAGGGTGATGCGTGAATTGGTCGACAACGGCCAGTTGACCGATCCGGACAGCGCCCGTGGCAAGCTGCTGCAAGTGGCCGCCCACCTGTTTCGCAACAAGGGTTACGAGCGAACCACCGTGCGCGATCTGGCCGGTGCCGTGGGCATTCAGTCCGGGAGCATCTTTCATCACTTCAAGAGCAAGGACGAAATCCTGCGGGCGGTGATGGAAGAGACCATTCGCTACAACACCGCCTTGATGCGCGCGGCCATCGCCGAAGCCGACAGCGTGCGCGAGCGGGTGCTGGCGCTGATCCGCTGCGAATTGCAGTCGATCATGGGCGGCAGCGGCGAGGCCATGGCGGTGCTGGTTTACGAATGGCGTTCGCTGTCCGACGAGGGTCAGGAAAAAGTCCTGGCCCTGCGCGATATCTATGAAGACATCTGGCTGCAGGTGCTGGGCGAGGCCAAGAGTGCCGGTTTCATCCGCGGTGATGTGTTCATCACCCGACGTTTTCTCACCGGCGCGCTGTCCTGGAGCACCACCTGGTTTCGCGCCGATGGCAGCATGAGCCTGGATCAGTTGGCCGATGAGGCGCTGATTCTGGTGCTGGAGGAGAAGCAATAACGGCGTGTGGGTCGGCAGGAAACTGGCTAACTGGGCGAAACCGCCTAGCTTGAATGCAATGACGCAGTGTTTGGGGGTGGGTGGTTTGATGTTTTCGCCAATTCGGACGGCAACAGGTTTTTTTCTGGCAATGCTCGCGACGTCGTGGGTGCTGCCGTCCCAGGCTGCACAACTGGTGCGCATCGGTGCCGCGCACTTTCCTCCGTACACCGTACGCCCGGAAAAAGGAGCGGACACCGGCCTGTTGCCGCAGTTGGTAGAAGCGCTCAATGCCTCGCAAAAGGACTATCAATTCGTCCTGGTACCCACCTCGATCCCTCGGCGATTCGGCGATTTCAAGCAGGGCCGGATCGACATGGCGATCTTCGAAAACCCTGCCTGGGGCTGGAAGGACATTCCGCACACCGACGTCGACATGGGCCTGGAAGACGCCGAGATTTTCGTCGCCCAACGCCATCCGGAGAATCGCCCGGAGCGTCAGCAGGATTACTTCACCGACCTTGCCGGCAAGCGCCTGGCGCTGTTCAGCGGCTATCACTACGAATTCGCCAACTTCAACGCCGAGCCCAAATACCTGGCTACCACGTACAACGCCACGCTGACTTATTCCCACGACAGCAACCTTCTAATGGTGCTGCGCGGTCGCGCCGACATCGCCCTGGTCACGCGCTCCTACCTGAGCGACTATTTTCTGCGCAATCTGAAAGTCGCTGACGAGTTGCTGGTGTCCAATCGCATCGATCAGGTCTATCACCACTACGCCATCCTGCGCCCGGCCTCGCCGATCTCGGGCGAAGCGTTTGGGCAGTTGCTGCAAGGCTTGCGCGACAATGGGCAGATGCTGAAGATTTTCGACCCGTACAAGATCGCGATCGTGCCGGTCCCGCGTTAACCGCGCGCTTTCTCTTAAATTTCCGCCCCCGGCTCACGTCCCATCGTTGAACTGTCGACGATTATCGTGAGCCCCCTCCATGTCCAATCCGAATGACCTGACGACCCTGGCCTTGCCCACAGGCCGCCGTCTTGTAGCCGATGCAAGCGAAGGCCGCTTGAGCCTGAGCCTTGATGATCAACCGCTGATTAAGTTGCGCATGACACGCGATCACGAACTGCAACTGGAAGAGGGCGGTGACCGTCCTTCCAGTCAGGCGATCTGGGCCGCCTGTTATTGGCTGTTTGCCCGCGATCCGGCCTGTCAGCACCTGAGCTGGCGATTGGCCGAGGCGCCGACCGAGGCCTTGCTCGGCGGCTTGCTGATCCCCACACAAACCCCTAATGAATATCGCTGCGAACGCGGGCTGTTCTGGCAGTTGCCGCAACCCTGGCTGGGGCAGTCGCTGAGCGCCTGTTATCCACAGCAGATGGTCATCACCAATGGCAAGCGCCACCCTCTGAGACCGATCAAGCCGAAGGGCGAGGTGTATCGGCGTTTCGATGCGCGGCTGGGGAGGTGGATTTCCCTGCGCACCCTGGACATCGACCTCGATCTGGCCCGGTTCAACCGCTGGCAGAACAGTCCGCGGGTGGCGAGTTTCTGGCAGGAGGAGGGCAGCCTCGAGCAGCATCGCGAGTACCTGAGCAAACTCGAGGCCGACCCGCATACCGTGACCCTGATCGGCTGTTTCGATGATCAGCCTTTCGCCTATTTCGAAGCGTACTGGGCAAAAGAGGACCGGATTGCGCCGTTCTATGAAGTTGCCGATTACGACCGTGGCATTCACATGCTGGTCGGCGAAGAAAACCACCGTGGCCCGCACAAGGTGGCGAGCTGGTTATCGGCCCTGACCCATTACCTGTTCCTCGACGATCCACGCACCCAGCGCGTGGTCGCCGAACCGCGTGCCGACAATGCCAAGATGATCGGGTACATGCAGGGGCAGCGGTTTCATTGCGAGAAGGAATTCGACTTTCCGCACAAGCGCGCGGCGTTGATGGTGCTGGGGCGTGAGCGGTTTTTTGAGCGGTGTGAATTGGCGTGATGTTCAGGGCTCAAGATCCGTTGCGGTCTTGAGTCAGTCTTCGCGGGCAAGCCTCGCTCCCACAGGTTTTACGGTGC
>NZ_JBSVXG010000116.1:0-18854 GCF_054070595.1 Pseudomonas sp. SDO55104_S430
GGAAATGCATTCCAAATGTGGGAGCGAGCCTGCTCGCGATGGCAATAGTCGAATCAACACAAAACATCAGCCACAAAAAAGCCGCGAGATCATCGCGGCTTTTTCGTTTCTGCAACCAAGGCTCAGTAGCCGGTCTCCGGCAAGCTGGCAATGATCGAGCGGTAGCTGTTCATCCGCTGTTGCTGCACGCGGCCATCTTCCAGGGCCTTGAGCAGGGCGCAACCGGGTTCGCGGTCGTGCTTGCAGTCGCGGAAGCGGCAGGTGCCGAGCAGGTCGTTGAACTCGATGAAACCGGCCTCGACATCGGCGCGGCTGACATGGCCCAGGCCGAATTCCCGGATGCCCGGGGAGTCGATCAGCTCACCGCCGCCGGGGAAGTGGAACAAACGCGCGGTGGTCGTGGTGTGAGTACCCTGGCCGGACAGCTCGGACAACGGTCCGACGCGCGTTTCGACGTCCGGCAGCAGACTGTTGACCAGCGACGACTTGCCGACGCCGGACTGGCCGACGAACACGCTGATGCGCCCGTCCAGCTTCTGTTGCAGTAGCTCCATGCCGTTGCCGTGGTGCGCCGACACTTCCAGCACCGGATAACCCAGGGTGCGGTAGACACCCAGCAAGGCATTCAAGGCCGGAGCGTTGTTCTCATCGATCAGGTCGTACTTGTTCAGCAACAGTAGCGGCTTGATGCCCGCGTGTTCGGCGGCGACAAGGTAGCGGTCGATCAGGTTGGCGTGGGGCTCGGGCAGCGGCGCGAACACGATCACGATCATGTCGACGTTGGCCGCCACCGGCTTGAGCTGGCCCCGGCTGTCCGGACGGCACAGCTCGGTGTGGCGCGGCAGTTGCGCGACGATCACGCCGATACCCTGGTTGCCGGCACGCCAGACCACCTGGTCGCCGGTCACCAGCGCCGGCAGGTTGGCGCGCAGGTGGCAACGGAACACCTGGCCCGCGTGCTCGCCATCACGGGCTTCGACTTCGACCTGCACACCGAAGTGCGCGATCACCAGTCCGTGCTGTTCCGGGCCCAGATCACCGCCCTCGAGTGCCTGGACAGCCGAGGACTCGCGTTTGGCGGCGCGGGCAGCGCGTTCGCCCTGAATCTTTTCGATGCGCCAGTTCTGGCGACGATTGAGTTGGCGTTTGGCCATGGGTGTTCCGTATTGAAAGAATGCAGCGATTAGGTAAAACGGCCGCGAGTTTAGCACGCCCGGCCGCCGGCCTAAGCTAAACTGCGCAGCATTGCCTAGGAGCCGACACATGCAAAGTTCGCAAAACCTGATCTGGATCGACCTGGAAATGACCGGTCTGAACCCGGACACCGACGTCATCATCGAAATGGCCACCATCGTTACCGACAGTGACCTGAACACCCTGGCCGAAGGTCCGGTCATCGCCATTCACCACAGCGACGAAGTCCTGGCCACCATGGATGAATGGAACACCCGCACCCACGGCAACTCGGGCCTGACCCAGCGCGTGCGCGAAAGCCGCATCAGCATGGCCGAAGCCGAAGCCCAGACCATCGAGTTCCTGGAGAAGTGGGTGCCACGGGGCAAGTCGCCGATCTGCGGCAACAGCATCTGCCAGGATCGCCGCTTCCTTTATACGCACATGAAATCCCTGGAAAGCTTCTTCCATTACCGCAACCTCGACGTCTCGACGCTCAAGGAACTGGCGGCACGCTGGGCGCCGGACGTGCGTGACAGCTTCAAGAAGGGCAGCACCCACCTGGCCCTGGACGACATCCGCGAATCCATCGCCGAGCTGCAGCATTACCGCAAGCACTTCATCAAGTTCTGATCGGACGCTCTTTTGCAGGCGCTGTCGAAGGGCAGCGCCTACACAAGCCAGTGGTGAAATGCGTAGACTGCGCGCCTTTTTCGCAAGGATCGCCACCATGCTGTTGATGCTCTACCTCATCGCCATCACCGCCGAAGCCATGACCGGCGCCCTGTCCGCAGGCCGTCGGGGCATGGACTGGTTCGGCGTGGTGCTGATCGCCTGCGTCACGGCATTGGGTGGCGGTTCGGTGCGGGATGTGCTGCTCGGACACTATCCGCTGACCTGGGTCAAACACCCGGAATACCTGGTGCTGACCAGCATCGCAGCGATGTTCACGGTGTTCGCTGCACGCTGGATGCGTCACCTGCGCTCACTGTTTCTGGTGCTCGACGCCGTCGGTCTGGTGGCCTTCACCCTGATCGGCTGCATGACCGCCCTGGAAATGGGCCACGGCATGCTGGTCGCGTCCGTCAGCGGGGTGATCACCGGGGTGTTCGGCGGCATCCTGCGGGATATCTTCTGCAACGACATTCCGCTGATCTTTCGTCGCGAGCTTTACGCCAGCGTCTCCTTTGCGGCGGCCTGGTGCTACATGCTCTGCCTTTATCTGAACGTGCCGAGCGAGCAGGCGCTACTGATCACACTGTTCGGCGGCTTCCTGCTGCGCTTGCTGGCGATCCGTTTCCACTGGGAAATGCCCAAGTTCGTCTACAACGACGAAGCCTGATATTTCTCTGTGGGAGCGAGCCTGCTCGCGATGGTCGTCAACGATAACGCTGGCTGCCTGACGCCCCGCGGTGCCCGGTCGTTCATCGCGAGCGTGCTCGCTCCTACAGGAGGCCGTGTTGTTTGAGGGCCCACTCGACGTGTTCGCGGACCATTTCGGAGGGATGATCGCGGCGGGCCTTTAGCGCTTCGATCACCGGAATCGTCGAAGGCGCATTGCCCAGCCCCACCGCCAGATTGCGCAGCCAGTTCACATAACCTGTCCGACGCAGCGGCGAGCCTTCGGTGCTGGCGAGAAATTTGTCTTCATCCCACATGAACAACTCAGCCAGATCGGCGTTGTCCAGGTTATGCCGCGGCTTGAAATCGCTTTCCCCGGACGGCCGGGCAAAGCGGTTCCACGGACAGACGATCTGGCAATCATCGCAACCGAATACACGATTGCCGATCAACGGTCGCAGATCCTCGGGAATCGCACCCTTTAGCTCGATGGTCAGGTAGGAAATGCAGCGCCGGGCATCCAGCACATAAGGGCCGACGAAAGCATTGGTCGGGCAGATGTCCAGGCAGGCACTGCATCGACCGCAGTGCTCGGTGGCATGGGGCGGGTCCACGGGCAGTGGCAAATCGACGAACAACTCGGCGAGGAAGAAGTAACTTCCTGCCTTTCGATTCAAGACCAGGGTGTTTTTGCCGATCCAACCCAGGCCGGCCTGTTCGGCGATGGCTTTTTCCAGCACCGGAGCGCTGTCGACGAAGGCACGAAAACCGAACGGGCCGATCTGCGCCTGGATTTTTTCCGCCAGTTGCTGCACGCGTTTACGGATCAATTTGTGGTAATCGCGGCCCAAGGCATAACGCGAGACGTAGGCTTTTTCCGGTTGGGCCAGAAGCTGCGCCATTTGGGTGTCGCCCGAGAGGTAGTCCATGCGCAGCGAAACCACGCGCAATGTGCCCGGTACCAGTTCTTCGGGGTGCGAGCGCTTGCTGCCATGGGCGCCCATGTAGTCCATTTCGCCGTGGTAGCCCGCCTCGAGCCAGCGTTGCAGGTGCTGCTCGTGTTCGGCCAGGTCCAGGCCGCTGATGCCGACTTGCTGGAAGCCCAGCTCGCGGCCCCAGTCCTTGATGGATTGGGCGAGGGCGGGCAGGTCTGTGGTAATAGCGGGCATGAGGCGAGAGAAACCGGAGCTGAGGTGCGTATAATTCTGCCAGACATCGGAGCCCGAAGACGCATGCCGCACACTAAAGATGATTTCCCCGACGCGCTGTACAGCGCCGCGCAGGTTCGAGCACTGGATGCGAGTGTGATTGCGGCCGGTACGCCGGGCTTCGAATTGATGCAGCGGGCCGCGCGGGCTACTTGGCGCGCGCTGGTGCGCAAGTGGCCGGCGGCGAACGAACTGACCGTGGTTGCCGGGCATGGCAATAACGCTGGCGACGGTTATCTGGTGGCCGTACTGGCCAGGCGTGCCGGTTGGTCGGTGCGGGTTCTGGCGGCGGGTGATCCGCAATTGCTGCGCGGCGACGCGGCCTCGGCCCATGCCGAAGCCCAGGCGGAAAAGGTTTCTATCGAGCCCTGGACGGTGCAAGCCGAATTGCGCGGCCTGGTACTGGACGCCTTGCTCGGCATCGGCCTCAGCGGTGAGGTGCGCGAGCCCTACGCCAGCGTGATTGCCGCGATCAACGCCAGTGGCCTGCCGGTCGTGGCGGTGGATATCCCTTCCGGGCTGTGCGCCGACACGGGTCGCATCCTCGGCTGCGCGGTACGGGCCGATCTGACCGTCACCTTCATCGGCCTGAAACTGGGCCTGTTCACCGGCGATGCGGCCGATGTGGTGGGTGAACTGGTTTTCAACGACCTGCACGCCGACCCGCAACTGCTCGAAGCGGCGCCAATCAGCGCGCTGCGCCTGACCTCCGGCAATCTGCCGCGTCTGGCCGCCCGGCCACCCACTTCCCATAAAGGCAAATTCGGTCATCTGCTGCTGATCGGTGGCGATCGCGGTTTGGGTGGGGCGATCCTGCTGAGCGCGCAAAGTGCGTTGCGCAGCGGCGCGGGCATGGTGTCAGTGGCGACTCGTAGCGAACATGTGCCCGCCGCTCTGGCCAGAATCCCCGAAGCGATGGTGCTGGGGACTTCGTCGGCCAATCAGTTGATGGAATTGCTTCAAAAAGTTTCCGTGTTGGTCGTCGGTCCCGGTCTTGGCCAAGCTGCCTGGGGCCGCAGCCTGTTGTCCGCTGCGGCCAACGCACCGCTGCCGCAAGTCTGGGACGCCGATGCGCTGAATCAGTTGGCCGAAGAACGGGTGAATTTGCCCAGGGATTGCGTGATCACCCCGCATCCCGGCGAAGCGGCGCGACTTCTCGGTATCAGTACCGCCCAGGTTCAGACCGATCGCCCGGCCGCCGCCCATGCGTTGAGCAAAAAATACTCAACGGTCGTGATTCTCAAGGGTGCCGGCAGCCTGATCGCCAGCCCCGACGGACGGCTGGCGGTGTGTCATCAGGGACACCCGGCCATGGCCATCGCGGGTTTGGGTGATGTGTTGGCAGGATTGGTCGGCGCACTGCTGGCCCAAGGCATGGAGGCTTTCGATGCAGCCTGCCTGGCGGTCTGGCTGCATGCCAATGCCGGTGAGCAACAAGGTAAATTCGGCCGTGGGCTGGCGGCCAGTGATCTGATACCAGCCATTCGTCAGTTGTTGGAGGAGCATGCACCGTGTCTGAAGTAACCCTGTACCTGGCGGATGAAGAGGCGATGACCGCGTTCGGTACGCGTATCGCACAGATCACAAAGGGGCACGGCCTGATTTTTCTCGAGGGCAACCTGGGGATGGGCAAAACCACCCTGTCCCGGGGCATTATCCGGGGGCTTGGGCACGTCGGCGCGGTGAAAAGCCCGACCTTTACCCTGGTCGAGCCCTACGAGATCGGCGACATTCGCGCCTTTCACTTCGACCTCTACCGTCTGGTCGACCCGGAAGAACTGGAATTCCTCGGTATCCGCGACTATTTCGAAGACGATGCTCTGTGCCTGATCGAATGGCCGGATAAAGGTGCAGGCTTTTTGCCAAAGCCTGACCTGACCATTACCATTAGCCCGCAAGACAGCGGGCGTTCGCTGAAAATTTTGTCCCAGGGTTCGCGTGGCGAATCGTGGTGTGCCGCTTTGGCATTGGAATCCAAATAGATGATGGGGTTAGGTATGCGCTTTCGCGCGTTGGTTGCTGCCGTTGGGGTGTTGTTTCTGGCTGTAACCGTAGACGCCATGGCCGAGACGAAGGTCAACAGCGTGCGCCTGTGGCGGGCGCCGGACAACACACGGCTGGTGTTTGACCTGACAGGTCCCGTGCAACACAGCGTCTTCACCCTGACGGCTCCCGATCGTCTGGTCATCGACATCAATGGCGCCACCCTGGGCGCGCCGTTGAACATCAACGGTGCCAATACTCCGATCACGGCGATGCGCTCCGCTCAGCGCACACCGACCGACCTGCGGGTGGTCATCGACCTGAAAAAGGCCGTGACGCCGAAAAGCTTCTCCCTGGCCCCGAATGCCCAGTACGGCAACCGACTGGTGGTCGATCTGTTCGACAACCCTGCGGACGCCGCTCCACCGCCTGCGCCAAGCCCTTCGGTGGCCACCGTTCCGGCAGTGCCGGTCACGCCTGCGGAGCCGGCAATCAAGCTGCCACCGGCACCTGCCGGCAAGCGCGACATCATTGTGGTGATCGACGCCGGTCACGGCGGCGAAGACCCGGGTGCCTCCGGCTCTCGCGGCCAGCGTGAAAAAGACGTGGTGTTGCAGATCGCCCGCGAATTGCAGCGTCAGGTCAACGGTATGAAAGGCTTCCGCGCCGAACTGACCCGTACCGGCGACTACTTCATTCCATTGCGCGGACGTACCGAGATCGCCCGCAAGAAGGGCGCCGACCTGTTCGTCTCGATCCACGCCGACGCCGCGCCTTCGACTGCCGCTTTCGGTGCCTCGGTGTTCGCCCTGTCCGATCGCGGCGCGACTTCCGAGACCGCGCGCTGGCTGGCCGACAGTGAAAACCGTTCCGACTTGATCGGTGGTGCCGGCAACGTCAGCCTCGATGACAAGGACCGTATGCTCGCTGGCGTGCTGCTGGACCTGTCGATGACCGCGTCCCTGACTTCCAGTCTGAACGTTGGCCAGAAAGTCCTGAGCAACATCGGTCGAGTCACGCCGCTGCACAAACAGCGGGTAGAGCAAGCCGGATTCATGGTGCTGAAATCGCCGGACATTCCATCGATCCTGGTGGAAACCGGGTTCATCTCCAACGCCAACGAAGCTTCCAAGCTTGCCGCTTCGAGCCACCAGCAGGCGCTGGCGCGCTCGATCAGCAGTGGCGTGCGGCAGTTCTTCCAGCAGAACCCGCCACCGGGCACTTACATCGCCTGGCTGCGTGACTCCGGCAAGATCGCCCAAGGGCCGCGTGACCACCGGGTGAGCCCGGGCGAAACCCTGGCGATGATTGCCGTGCGTTATCAGATCTCGCCAGCCGCGCTGCGTAGCGCGAACAAACTTTCCAGCGATGAGCTCAAAGTAGGTCAACATTTGACCATTCCGGGTACGGAACTGGCGGCCAAGGAATGAGTGAGGCCGTGATCAACAGTGCTCGTATCGAGCTGCTCAGCCCCCGACTGGCGAACCAGATCGCCGCCGGCGAGGTGGTCGAGCGTCCGGCGTCGGTGATCAAGGAACTGCTGGAAAACAGTCTCGACTCCGGCGCCCGGCGCATCGATGTCGACGTGGAGCAGGGCGGCGTCAAGCTGCTGCGGGTGCGGGATGACGGCAGCGGCATTTCCGCCGATGACTTGCCTCTGGCCCTAGCCCGTCACGCCACCAGCAAAATCCGTAATCTGGAAGACCTCGAACAGGTAATGAGCCTGGGGTTTCGCGGCGAGGCGCTGGCATCGATCAGTTCCGTGGCCCGCCTGACCCTGACCTCGCGTACCCGCGACGCCGATCAGGCCTGGCAGGTCGAAACCGAAGGCCGCGAGATGTCGCCCCGGGTTCAACCGGCCGCGCATCCGGTGGGGACTTCGGTTGAAGTCCGCGACCTGTTTTTCAATACGCCGGCACGTCGCAAGTTTCTCAAAACCGAAAAAACCGAATTCGATCATCTGCAGGAAGTGATCCGGCGCCTGGCCCTGGCACGCTTCGACGTGGCGTTCCATTTGCGCCATAACGGCAAGACCATCCTCAGTCTGCACGAAGCCCGTGACGATGCCGCCCGTGCCCGGCGGGTGGCGGCGATTTGCGGGCCCGGCTTCCTCGAGCAGGCGCTGCCGATCGAAATCGAGCGCAATGGCCTGCATTTGTGGGGTTGGGTCGGGTTGCCGACGTTCAACCGCAGCCAGGCGGATCTGCAGTATTTCTTCGTCAACGGCCGCGCGGTGCGCGACAAGCTGGTCGCCCACGCGGTGCGCCAGGCTTATCGCGATGTGCTGTTCAACGGCCGGCATCCGACGTTTGTGCTGTTTTTCGAGGTCGACCCGACCGGCGTCGACGTCAACGTGCACCCGACCAAGCACGAAGTGCGTTTCCGTGAAGGGCGCATGGTTCACGACTTTCTTTATGGCACCTTGCACCGCGCCCTGGGCGATGTACGGCCGGAAGATCATCTGGCGGCGCCGGTTGCGACCGCCATCGTGCGGCCTACCGGGCTGGACGCGGGCGAGTTCGGCCCTCAGGGCGAAATGAGCCTGGCGGCCAATGCCCTGTTGGAGCAGCCACAGGCACAGCCCTCATTCAATACGCCGTCGGGCGCAGGTTCCGGTGGTGGCTATCAATATCAATACACCCCGCGTCCGCAGTCCGCGGTTCCTGCCGCTGAAGCGCAGGCCGCCTATCGTGAGTTCTTCGCGCCGCTGCCTGAAGCCGGTGCGACGGCATTGCCAGCCGGGCAGGGTGATATTCCGCCGTTGGGTTATGCGCTGGCTCAGCTCAAAGGCATCTATATCCTTTCGGAAAACGCCCAGGGTCTGGTGCTGGTGGACATGCACGCCGCGCACGAGCGGATCATGTACGAGCGCCTGAAAATCGCGATGGCCAGTGAGGGCTTGAGCGGCCAGCCGCTGCTGGTGCCCGAGTCGCTGGCGGTCAGTCAGCGTGAAGCAGATTGCGCCGAAGAACACGCCGCCTGGTTCCAGCGCCTGGGCTTCGAATTGCAGCGCCTGGGTCCGGAAACCCTGGCGATCCGGCAGATCCCGGCCCTGCTCAAGCAGGCCGAAGCCAACCGCTTGGTCGGCGACGTGCTGGCCGACCTGATGGAGTACGGCACCAGCGACCGCATTCAGGCGCACCTGAATGAGTTACTCGGGACCATGGCCTGCCACGGCGCGGTGCGAGCGAACCGGCGCCTGGCGATTCCGGAAATGAACGGTCTGCTGCGGGACATGGAAAACACCGAACGCAGCGGCCAATGCAACCATGGCCGGCCAACCTGGACCCAATTGGGTCTGGATGATCTGGACAAACTGTTCTTGCGCGGTCGTTGATGAGCCAGTTCCCACCCGCGATTTTCCTGATGGGCCCGACCGCGGCGGGCAAGACCGATCTGGCCATCGAGCTCACCAAGGTGCTGCCCTGCGAGCTGATCAGTGTCGATTCGGCGCTGGTCTACCGCGGCATGGACATCGGCACGGCCAAGCCCTCCAAAGAGCTTCTGGCAGAGTTTCCGCACCGTCTGATCGATATTCTCGATCCGGCGGAGAGTTATTCGGCAGCGGATTTTCGCCGTGATGCCCTCGAAGCGATGGCCGATATCACCGCGCGGGGAAAAATTCCGCTGTTGGTAGGCGGCACGATGCTCTACTACAAGGCGTTGATCGATGGCCTGGCGGACATGCCGGCAGCCGATCCGCAAGTGCGTGCGCAGATCGAAGAAGAAGCTGCGCGCCTTGGCTGGCAAGCCCTGCATGATCAATTGGCGGTGATCGATCCGGTGTCGGCCGCGCGCATTCATCCGAACGATCCGCAACGACTCAGTCGAGCGCTGGAAGTTTATCGTGTCAGTGGTCAAAGCATGACTGACCTGCGCCTGCAACAATCTGCGCAAAGTACTGAAGCTGCGGCTTCGGGACGGCAACAATTGCCCTATACTGTCGCGAACTTGGCCATTGCTCCGGCAAATCGCCAGGTACTGCACGAGCGAATTAAACAAAGATTCACTTTAATGTTGGAACAGGGATTCATCGACGAGGTCGTAGCCCTGCGTGAGCGAAGTGACCTGCATGCCGGGTTGCCGTCTATACGTGCAGTAGGCTACCGACAAGTCTGGGATTACCTGGACGGCAAACTGACTGCTGCCGAGATGCAGGAGCGTGGAATCATAGCCACGCGACAATTGGCAAAACGTCAGTTCACCTGGTTGCGCAGTTGGGCTGATTTACATTGGCTGGACAGCCTGGATTGCGACAATCTGCCGCGCGCCTTGAAATACTTGGGGACGATCTCCATATTGAGCTGAGTCCTTGCAATTGCCGTCTATCCTTGGGGGTGTGACGGCCACAAGTCATCGTTTACCTATTTTTTATTATTGAATCCTTAAAGGAGTGCGGCACATGTCAAAAGGGCATTCGCTACAAGACCCTTACTTGAACACTTTACGTAAAGAAAAAGTTGGGGTGTCCATTTACCTGGTCAACGGTATCAAACTGCAAGGCACGATCGAGTCCTTCGACCAGTTCGTTATCCTGCTGAAAAACACCGTAAGCCAGATGGTCTACAAACACGCTATCTCTACAGTAGTGCCGGTTCGTCCGATTCGTCTGCCAAGCGCAGGTGATAACGAATCTGGCGATGCTGAGCCAGGTAACGCCTGATAGGAGTCTCCTTTGTTCTTTGAGCGCCACGGTGGTGGGGAACGAGCCATTCTCGTTCACTTGGATGGTCAGGACCCTGAGGCGCGCGAAGATCCGCAGGAGTTTCAGGAGTTGGCAGCGTCGGCTGGCGCCGAGACCGCCGCGTTTTTCAACGTGCCGCGCAATCGGCCAACCGCCAAATACCTGATTGGCAGTGGCAAGGTCGAGGAGCTGCGCGACCTGGTCAAGGCCGAACAGGTCGATCTGGTGATTTTCAATCACATCCTCACGCCCAGTCAGGAACGTAACCTCGAACGTGTTTTCGAGTGTCGCGTGATCGACCGCACGGGTCTGATTCTCGATATCTTCGCCCAACGCGCCCGCACCCATGAAGGCAAGCTCCAGGTCGAACTGGCCCAGCTTGAGCACATGAGTACGCGGCTGGTGCGTGGCTGGACTCACCTTGAGCGTCAGAAGGGCGGTATCGGTCTGCGTGGTCCGGGTGAAACCCAACTGGAAACCGACCGACGCCTGTTGCGGGTTCGCCTGCGGCAGATCAAGGGGCGCCTGGAAAAGGTTCGCAGCCAGCGCGAGCAGTCGCGTCGCGGCCGCAAGCGCGCGGAGATCCCGACGGTTTCACTGGTGGGCTACACCAACGCCGGCAAATCGACCCTGTTCAACTCCGTCACCGAATCCGACGTCTTCGCCGCCGATCAACTGTTCGCCACCCTCGACCCGACTTTGCGCCGTCTTGAGCTCAATGACCTCGGGCCGATCGTGCTGGCCGACACAGTGGGCTTCATTCGCCACCTGCCGCACAAACTGGTCGAGGCATTTCGGGCTACGCTCGAAGAGTCGAGCAACTCCGACCTGCTGCTGCACGTGATCGACTCCCATGAGCCCGAGCGCTTGGCGCAGATCGAACAGGTCATGGTGGTGCTCGGCGAGATCGGGGCCCAGGACTTGCCGATACTTGAGGTATACAACAAACTCGATTTGCTCGAGGGCGTTGAGCCGCAGATCCAGCGTGATGCCGATGGCAAGCCGCAGCGGGTCTGGTTGTCGGCCAAGGACGGTTCCGGTCTGGATCTGCTCAAACAGGCCGTTGCCGAACTGCTCGGCGAGGATTTGTTTGTTGGCACCTTGCGCTTGCCGCAACGTTTTGCTCGACTGCGTGCGCAGTTTTTCGAAGTCGGTGCGGTACAAAAGGAAGAACACGACGAGGAAGGCATCAGCCTGCTGGCCGTTCGCTTGCCACGAGTCGAACTGAATCGACTGGTGAGCCGCGAAGGTTTGCAGCCGCTGGACTTCATCGAGCAACACACTTTGCAATAAAAGCCTGAAAAAGCGGTTGTGTCGTGGTGACAGGCATTCTGTAGCATTGGTCGGCGCGCCGTGGGTGCGTCTTTGCTTTATCAGATGGAGAGCGCTATGGCTTGGAATGAGCCGGGTGGCAACTCGAATAATCAGGATCCTTGGGGTGGCAAGCGTCGTAATAACGGCGATCGCAAGGGACCACCAGATCTCGACGAGGCCTTCCGTAAGCTGCAGGAAAGCCTGAACGGGTTGTTCGGTGGTGGCAAGAAACGTGGTGGTGATGACGGCGGTGGCCCGCGCAAGAGTGGCGGCTTCGGCGGTCTGCTGGGTATCGGTCTGGTCGTTGCGGCAGCCGTATGGCTGTACAGCGCGGTCTATGTAGTCGACGAGCAGGAGCAAGCCGTGGTGCTTCGCTTCGGCAAGTACTACGAGACAGTGGGTCCTGGCCTGAACATCTATTTCCCGCCGATCGACAAGAAGTACATGGAAAACGTCACGCGTGAGCGTGCGTACACCAAGCAGGGCCAGATGCTGACCGAAGACGAGAACATCGTCGAAGTGCCGCTGACCGTGCAGTACAAGATCAGCAACCTGCAGGACTTCGTGCTGAGCGTCGATCAGCCGGAGATCAGCCTGCAGCACGCGACCGACAGTGCCCTGCGCCATGTGGTGGGTTCCACCGCGATGGATCAGGTGCTGACCGAAGGTCGTGAGCAGATGGCCAGCGAAATCAAGGATCGTCTGCAGCGCTTCATGGACACCTACCGCACCGGTATCACCGTAACCCAGGTCAACGTACAGAGCGCAGCAGCACCGCGTGAAGTTCAGGAAGCCTTCGATGACGTGATCCGTGCCCGTGAAGACGAGCAGCGTTCGCGCAACCAGGCTGAAACCTATGCCAACGGCGTTGTGCCGGAAGCCCGTGGTCAGGCCCAGCGCATTCTCGAAGATGCCAACGGTTACCGAGACGAAACCATCTCGCGCGCCAAGGGTGAGGGCGATCGCTTCACCAAACTGGTTGCCGAGTATCGCAAGGCCCCTGAAGTCACCCGCCAGCGTCTGTACCTGGACACCATGCAGGAAGTCTTCAGCAACACCAGCAAGGTTCTCGTGACCGGCAACAAGGAAGGCCAGAACAATCTGCTCTACCTGCCGCTGGACAAGATGATCGACAGCAGTGGTCGTAGCACCAGCTCGCCGATGAGCAGTGCGGCAGCCAGCAGCAATGAAGCGAATGCGCGTGCAGCAGCTGATCTGCAACAACAGCCAGCACGTACCAGGGAGAGTCGCTGATGAGCAATAAATCGCTGATCGCCCTTATTGTCGGCGTCGTCGTGGCCATCGCAGCCTGGAACTGCTTCTACATCGTGGCTCAGACCGAGCGCGCGGTGTTGCTGCAGTTCGGTCGTGTGGTCCAGGCAGATGTTCAGCCAGGCCTGCATGTGAAGGTGCCTTACGTTAACCAGGTGCGCAAATTCGACGCTCGCCTGATGACGCTGGATGCGCCGACACAACGCTTCCTGACCCTGGAAAAGAAAGCCGTGATGGTTGATGCCTACGCCAAGTGGCGTGTGAAGGACGCCGAGCGTTTCTACACCGCGACTTCCGGCCTCAAGCAGATTGCCGACGAGCGTCTGTCCCGTCGTCTGGAATCGGGCCTGCGTGACCAGTTCGGTAAGCGCACCCTGCACGAAGTGGTATCGGGTGAGCGTGATGCGCTGATGGCTGACATCACCGCATCGCTGAACAAGATGGCCGAAAAGGAACTGGGCATCGAAGTGGTCGACGTTCGCGTCAAGACCATCGACCTGCCAAAAGAAGTGAACCGCAGCGTGTTCGAACGTATGAGCACCGAGCGTGAGCGTGAAGCTCGCGAGCACCGCGCCAAGGGTAACGAGCTGGCCGAAGGCATCCGTGCCGACGCCGATCGTCAACGCCGCGTGCTGCTGGCTGAAGCCTATCGTGAATCGGAAGAGATTCGCGGTGACGGCGATGCCCAGGCCGCTGCGATCTATTCCAAGGCCTACGGTCAGGATCAGG
Source organism: Pseudomonas sp. SDO55104_S430 (assembly GCF_054070595.1). Taxonomy (NCBI): domain Bacteria; kingdom Pseudomonadati; phylum Pseudomonadota; class Gammaproteobacteria; order Pseudomonadales; family Pseudomonadaceae; genus Pseudomonas; species Pseudomonas sp. SDO55104_S430. The sequence continues at coordinate 13,705 of NZ_JBSVXG010000116.1, forward strand.
AGTTCTACGCGTTCTACCGTAGCCTGCGTGCCTACCGTGAAAGCTTCGCGAACAAATCCGACGTCATGGTCCTGGACCCAAGCAGTGACTTCTTCCACTACCTGGAAAAAGCCAAGCCTTGATACGACGTTGACCGAAATCACCCCGCCCGGCGGTTAAAACCTCTGGCGGGGTGATCCTTTGGGAAAACGTGTGTATGATGCGGCAGCCGGGAAATTCCCGGCTTTTTTGCGTCTGCATGTTTGATTGCTGTTTTTGTGCGGATGCCAAGGCCTGATGGCTCGACAGGTTTTACGAGGAAAGTGCTTGGCGAAGCCCATTTCAGGCTTTTCGCTTCGTCGCCCATGCGCGCTGCTTTCGCTGGGCGGATCATTTTCTGCTTCACTCAAGGCTCGCCCAACGGCTTGCCGCCCGGATCAAAGGGGAATGGCGTAATGGCAACGGTAGACCGCTGGCTGCTGCCAGATGGCATCGAAGAAGTACTGCCACCGGAGGCGGCGCGCATAGAAGTCGCGCGTCGTCAGGTGTTGGATCTGTTCCAGAGCTGGGGTTACGAGTTCGTCGTGACTCCCCATATCGAGTACCTGGAATCCCTGCTGACCGGCGCAGGTCAGGACCTGGATCTGCGCACCTTCAAGGTCATCGACCCGCAATCGGGTCGGCAGATGGGTTTCCGTGCCGACATTACGCCGCAAGTAGCGCGCATCGATGCGCACACCCTGCGTCGCGAAGGCCCCAACCGCTTGTGCTATGCCGGCAGCGTACTGCACGCCCAGCCGCGCGCCCTGTCGTCCTCGCGTAGCCCGATCCAGCTGGGCGCCGAGCTGTACGGCGATGCCAGCCCGAGCAGCGACGTAGAAGTGATCAGCCTGATGCTGGCCATGCTGCAACTGGCCGATGTGCCGGACGTGCACATGGACCTGGGGCATGTCGGCATCTACCGCGGCCTGGCTCGCGCCGCCGGTTTGTCCGGTGAAGTCGAGCAGCAATTGTTCGATGCATTGCAACGCAAGGCCATCGACGAGGTCATTACCTTGACCGAAGGTCTGCCGGCGGATCTGTCGGACATGCTGCGCGCGCTGGTGGATCTGTGCGGTGGCCGCGAAGTGCTGGAAGCGGCTCGTGAGCGTCTGGCGAAAGCCCCGGCTCCGGTTTTGGCGGCATTGGACGACCTGCTGGCGATTGCCGAGCGTCTGTCCGTGCGTTTCCCGGAACTGCCGTTGTACTTCGACCTCGGTGAGCTGCGCGGCTACCACTACCACACCGGTGTGGTGTTCGCGGTGTTCGTGCCGGGCGTTGGCCAGTCCATTGCCCAGGGCGGTCGTTACGACGACATCGGCGCCGACTTCGGTCGTGCCCGTCCGGCAACCGGCTTCTCTACCGATTTGAAAACCCTGGTGACCCTGGGGCGTGCTGAGATCGAGCTACCGTCTGGCGGTATCTGGATGCCTGATAGTACGGATGCGGCACTCTGGCAGCAGGTTTGCCAGTTGCGCAGTGAGGGTCAGCGTGTCGTTCAGGCCTTGCCTGGGCAACCATTGGCCGCCGCCCGTGAAGCGGACTGCGACCGGCAATTGATTCAGCAGAACGGGCTTTGGCAAGTATCGCCACTGGCTTCTTGAGTTTTCCTGCCGGCCGCCGCCGGCACCAAGTTTGCGCGAATGAGGACAAGTGTTATGGGTAAGAATGTCGTAGTCCTGGGCACCCAATGGGGTGATGAGGGCAAAGGCAAGATCGTTGATCTGCTGACCGAACATGCTGCCGCCGTAGTGCGCTACCAGGGTGGCCACAACGCTGGTCACACACTGGTGATCGACGGCGAAAAAACTGTCTTGCACCTGATTCCGTCGGGCGTACTGCGCGAAGGCGTAGAGTGCCTGATCGGCAACGGCGTGGTGGTTGCACCTGACGCCCTGCTGCGGGAAATCAACAAGCTGGAAGAGAAAGGCGTACCGGTGCGCGAGCGTCTGCGCATCAGCCCTTCCTGCCCGCTGATCCTGTCCTACCACGTAGCACTGGACCAGGCCCGTGAAAAGGCCCGTGGCGAGCACAAGATCGGCACCACCGGTCGCGGCATCGGCCCGGCCTACGAAGACAAGGTTGCACGTCGCGGCCTGCGTATCGGCGACCTGTTCCACCGCGAGCGTTTCGCCGCCAAACTGGGCGAGTTGCTGGATTACCACAACTTCGTACTGGTCAATTACTACAAAGAGCCTGCCATCGACTTCCAGAAGACTCTGGACGAGTGCATGGAATACGCCGAGCTGCTCAAGCCGCTGATGCTCGACGTCACCGCCGAGTTGCACGAGCTTCGTCGCGCCGGTAAGGACATCATGTTCGAAGGTGCCCAGGGTTCCCTGCTGGATATCGACCACGGTACCTACCCGTACGTCACCAGCTCCAACACCACTGCCGGCGGCATCGCCACCGGTTCCGGTGTGGGTCCGATGTTCATCGACTACATCCTGGGTATCACCAAGGCTTACACCACTCGCGTAGGTTCCGGTCCGTTCCCGACTGAACTGTTCGACGACGTGGGTGCTTTCCTGGCCAAGCGTGGCCACGAATTCGGTGCAACCACCGGTCGTGCCCGTCGTTGCGGCTGGTTCGATGCCGTCATCCTGCGTCGCGCCATCGACGTCAACAGCATCTCGGGCCTGTGCCTGACCAAGCTGGACGTACTGGACGGTCTGGAAACCATCAACATCTGCGTTGGCTACAAGAACCAGGACGGTGCAGTGATCGACGCGCCGACCGACGCCGACAGCTACATCGGCCTGGAGCCAGTGTACGAGGAGATGCCGGGATGGAAAGAATCCACCCTGGGCGCCAAGACCCTGGAAGAGCTGCCGCAGGCGGCACGCAACTACATCACCCGTCTCGAAGAGTTGGTCGGCGCGCCGATCGACATTATTTCGACAGGTCCGGACCGCAACGAAACCATCGTTCTGCGTCACCCGTTCGCCTGATAAGTCGTTGATGTAAAACACAAAGGCCCCTTAATCGGGGCCTTTGTCGTATATGCCCGTCGCGCGGCATGACCTTTGCAGCGAACATTGAAAAAAGCATTGCTTCCGGCGTGCTATCAATTTAATGGCGCCAAAGCAGAGGGATTTCAATGTCGGCTGTTCTCTCCCTGTTACAAAGCCGTCTGTTGCGGCCTGTATTCGTTACTCTCGGTATCGCCCTTTTGGTGCAGGTGCTGGTAGCCGTTGCTCTGACCCGGAGCACGGTGACTGCGCTGGAAGCCGATCTGGCTTCGCGCCTGGGAGCTGACAGTCAAAAACTCTCCGGCGAACTGGAGCAGGCGGGGCGTGAAGTCACCTCCAGCCTCGACAGCCTTTCGGCCAGCACGCGGCAACGGCTCACAGCCGGTCTGTCCTCGCGACTGGAAGAAGAGCAGGCACAACTGCGTGCAACCCTGGAAAAAGACCTGAAGGACTCCGCCAACGATATGGCGCAGCTCCTGGCCTCGGTCGCACCCCGCGCCATGTGGGACAACGACATTCCGACCCTTTCCGAATTCGCCCGCCGGGCGCAGCGCAATCCGAACGTGCTGTTCGTGGTCTATGACGACGCGACCGGCCAGCACCTGACCCGCTATCTGAACCGGGAAAACCCGATCAACAAGGCCCTGCTTGAGAAGGGCCAGGGCGAGCGGGCGCTGGACAAGGTGCTGGATGCGGCCAAGTCCGATCCTTCGGTCTACTACGTCGAATCCTCCATCAACCCCAATGGCGTGGAGATCGGCAAGGTCCTGATGGGGGTTTCGACTGCTTCGGTGGAAACCGATCTCGCTGCCCTGGACAAGCGTTTCGCCACACTGATCGCCAGCAGCGATCAGTTGGTGGGCGACAGCCTCAAGGGTGCGGCAGCTGACAGTGCGGCAGCCATGCGCGCACGCCTGCAGTCGGCGCAATCCACCGCCACCGAGATGAAAGCCAATACCACCGGTACCGTGCAGGAAGCGGCGGCGACCCTGCGCTGGCGCATCGGTGTGAGCCTGGCGCTGGTGGGGGCTGGCGTTCTGCTGCTGCTCGCCGTGGTGCTGGGGCGTCGCGTGGTCAATCGCTTGAAGATGCTGATTGTCGCCATGGATGATCTGGCGGCCGGCGAGGGCGACCTGACCAAGCGCGTGCAGATCAACAGCAAGGATGAAATCGGCGCGATGGCCTCGGCGGTCAATCGCTTTGTGGATAAGTTGCAGCCGATCGTGCGCGAAGCCGGTGACGTGGCTCAGCGCACCGGCGTGGAAATCGGCGCCATGACCCTGCGCAATGCCGGCGCCGATGCGGCAGCGGGCATGCAGCGCGACGAAGTGGCCGAGAGCCTGCGGGCTTTGTCGCAGATGGCCGATGAGGCACAGTCCGAGAGCCATGCCATGCAGGCGGCGCTGAAGCAGGTTGTGGATATCCGTCAGGCCACCGATGAAAACACTCGGACGTCGGCGAAAGTCGGCAGTCTGATCGAGGCATTGGCCGGGCAGGTCGATACCGGTGCGCAAGTGATCGAGCGGCTGGCGCAGCAGAGTGAGCAGATCGAGGTGGTGCTGACGGTGATTCACGGCATCGCCGAGCAGACCAACTTGCTGGCGCTGAACGCGGCCATCGAGGCGGCGCGTGCCGGCGAAACCGGTCGTGGTTTTGCCGTGGTGGCCGACGAAGTGCGGGCGCTGGCGAGCAAGACTCAAAGCTCCACCGGCGACATCCAGGCGCACATCGTGGCCTTGCAGCAGGGCGCGCGGGAAGCGGTGGCGGCAATCGGGCAGGCGGGGCGTCAGGCCAGCGAAGGCTTGCTGGTGTTGCGTGACAGCGCGCGGTTGCAGCAATCGGTGCAGGCTTCGGTGGAGCAGGTGCACGCGGCGATCGGTCTGGCGACCCAGGCGGCCGCGCATCAGGCGCAGGGTGCTCAGGCGGTGCGTGGTCGCGTGGAGACCATTCATGCACAGGCCGAGAAGGCGGCTCAGGCTGTCGTGGCAACCACGGCCAGCGGCAAGGTGCTGGATGGGTTGGCGGCGCAGTTGAAGGCGAGCCTTGGGCAATTCAGGGCTTAGTTTTTGCGTCGTCTGATCTGACGCCTTCGCGGGCAAGCCTCGCTCCTACAGGGTTAATGCAGTCCTCGCCGCGAGGGGTTAACGCAACCGCTGTAGG
>NZ_JBSVXG010000117.1:0-18565 GCF_054070595.1 Pseudomonas sp. SDO55104_S430
AGTTAAAAAGTGTTTTCGACCAGGAACTCCCTTTAGCGGAAAACCCCCGCTCCTACAGGTTTTGCAGGGGCGGACCTATAGAGGTATAGGCCCGCCAGCGCTGTTTTTACAGCTCGACGACTACCGCCTTGGACGCACGGGTCGCCTTGGCGCGGGCGGCTTCGATGGACTCGTCGCGCGCCAGGGCCACGCCCATGCGGCGCTGGCCGTTGACTTCAGGCTTGCCGAACAGGCGCAGCGCGGTGTCCGGCTCGCTCAGGGCGGCGCCCAGGTTGGCGAATGCGGTCTGGGTCGACTGGCCTTCCACCAGAATCACCGCCGACGCCGAAGGCCCGACCTGACGGATCAGCGGGATCGGCAGGCCGAGGATCGCCCGTGCGTGCAGGGCGAATTGCGACAGGTCCTGGGAAATCAGGGTCACCAGACCGGTATCGTGCGGGCGCGGCGACACTTCGCTGAACCACACCTGATCGCCCTTGATGAACAACTCGACACCAAACAGACCGCGACCGCCCAGGGCCTCGGTGACCGCCTTGGCCACGCGCTCCGATTCAGCCAGGGCAACCGGGCTCATGGCCTGTGGCTGCCAGGATTCCTGGTAGTCGCCCTTCTCCTGACGGTGGCCGACCGGTGCACAGAACGTAGTGCCGCCAACGTGACGCACGGTCAGCAGGGTGATTTCGTAGTCGAAATCGATGAAGCCTTCGATGATCACCCGGCCCTTGCCGGCGCGACCGCCTTCCTGAGCGTAATCCCAGGCCTTCTGCACGTCATCGACGCTGCGCAGCAGGCTCTGGCCCTTGCCCGAAGAACTCATGACCGGCTTGACCACGCACGGGAAACCGAGGTCTTCGACAGCCTTGCTGTAGTCCTCGAAGGTGTCGGCGAAGTGATACGGCGAGGTCGGCAGGTCCAGCTCTTCGGCGGCCAGGCGACGGATGCCTTCGCGGTTCATGGTCAGCTGGGTGGCGCGCGCGGTCGGGATCACGGTGAAGCCTTCGGCTTCCAGTTCCACCAGGGTCGCGGTGGCGATGGCCTCGATTTCCGGCACGATGAAGTGCGGCTTCTCGGCCTCGATCACTGCGCGCAGAGCGGCGCCGTCGAGCATGTTGACCACGTGGCTGCGGTGCGCAACCTGCATGGCCGGGGCATTGGCGTAACGGTCCACGGCAATCACTTCAACGCCCAGGCGTTGCAGCTCGATCACCACTTCCTTACCCAACTCGCCACAGCCACACATCAATACGCGGGTCGCGGTAGGCGACAATGGAGTTCCGATACGGGTCATCTGCAGGTCCTCAAAGAAGCGATCATCGAGGGAAGCACGCTTCCCTGGGGGAGAAAGCGCGGCATTTTACATGAACTGCAGGGTTTGGCTTCAGCTGACGACAGCCTGTTTGCGCAGGCGCCAGGCCATGATCAGCCACACGGCGGTGACGCCGGCGAACTTCGAGCCCAGGGCGGTGAGGATCACGCCGGGGGTCAACGCGTCGATCATGCCGAAAAAGATGAAGGTATCGAGGGGAATGCTCAGGGCCGAACTTATCCACAGGCGGTCGTGCAGCGGGCGCTTGGTGATGCTGAACACCAGCCAGTCGATGCACTCGGACACTGCGAACGCGGTGGCGCTGGCCAGGGCGATGGACGGATCGGAGGTGACATAGGACAGCACCAGCGCCACCAGCATGGCCGCAATCGCGCCGTGACCGAAGCGGGTTTGCACCATGTCGCGCAGGATAAACACCAGCCCGCCCCAAGCCGACCAGATGATGTCCAGGTGCGGGGCGGTGGAAAAGGCGAAGTTGATCAGCACGACGCTGCTGATGTAGGCGATCAGGAAGAACATGGAAGTACCTGTCAGATTGGCGCACAGGGTACTTCATCTTTGCCGCATAAATAAGCAGCGGTGAGATCAGTTGTGGCGAGGGGGCTTGCCCCCGTTGGGTTGCGAAGCAGCCCCAAAAAGAAGGGACTGCTGCGCAGTCCAACGGGGGCAAGCCCCCTCACCACAAAAGCACTCAGGGTTTGGGAGTTAACATCCACACCAACCCGCTTGCCTTGGCCCGCTCATGGCACAACCCCAGCACCCGGCGGCGCTCGTCGTTGTCCATCCGGCTCCAGCGGGTGATCTCCTCGACGGTGCGCTGGCAACCGGTGCAGATGTCGTCATCGTCCAGCGCGCAAATGCTCACGCAGGGCGATGCGACGGGGCGTTCGGGGGTCGTCATTCTTCCTGCTCGGCCAGGTCGCGGGCATAACGCTGGGCGTTATGCACATAGTGGGCGGCGCTGGCCTGGAGCATTTGAATCTGTGCTTCGGTCAATTCGCGCACCACCTTGCCCGGCGAGCCCATGACCAGCGACCCGTCCGGAATCTCCTTGCCTTCGCCGATCAGCGAATTGGCGCCGATGATGCAGTTCTTGCCGATCTTCGCGCCGTTGAGGATCACCGAGTTGATGCCGATCAGGCTGTTGTCGCCGACCGTGCACCCGTGGAGCATGACGTTGTGGCCGATGGTCACCCCGGTGCCGATGGTGAGCGGGTAGCCCATGTCGGTGTGCATCACGGTGCCGTCCTGCACGTTGCTGTTCTTGCCGATCAGGATCAACTCGTTGTCGCCGCGCAACACGGCGTTGAACCAGACGCTGGCGCCCTCTTCCAGTTTGACCTTGCCCACCAGCACGGCATTGGGGGCGACCCAGCTCTGTGGGTGAGTCTCGACACGGGCGTCGCCCAGGCGGTATTTCATCGGTTTGTCCTCAGGGCATCACGTGTTCAGGCCATTCGAACGATGGCTCAAGTATTGATAAAGCTTTTGGGCGGCTGGTGCAGGCTGATCCTGGCGTCATAGAGCAGGTTGATCAGTTCGACCACCATGATCGCCGTCAGCCCCCAGATCTTGTACCCCCCATAACGGTAGCTCGGGACGTACCAGCTACGGCCTTGATAGTCGATGCGATGGGTATGTTCGCGCGGGTCTTCGCGGAAGAATTCCAGCGGCACGCTGAACACCGCGGCGATTTCCGCATCGTTGGCCTGGTATTCGACGAAATCCGGAATCACGCCCACATAGGGAGTGACCTTGATGCCGTGCAGGGAAATCAACGGACTGAGCGGGCCGATCACTTCCACCAGTCCCGGCGGCAGGCCGATCTCTTCTTCGGCTTCACGTAGCGCGGTGAATATCAGGTCCGGGTCTTCGGGGTCGCGACGACCACCTGGGAAGGCGACTTCGCCGCCATGGGTCGAGAGTCCGCTGGCGCGAAGGGTCAGTACCAGCTCCGGTTCATCACTGCGGGTGATGGGCACCAGTACGGCGGCCTCGGGGAAACGACGGTCGGTCTCCAGCGTGCGCGGTGTGTGGTTACTGACCCGATGCAGTAGCTCATCCAGCATGAGTGTTCTCGATCTGTGCCTTACCCCGCATCATGCACCAATCACTGCGGTCGCCCAACCCCCCGGACAACGGCGTGTCGCGAAACGACAACTTGCCGACAGACACCGCCGCACGCCAAGATAGGCGCAGCATTCAGGAACCCAAGCATGAAATTTTGCAGCCAGTGCGGTAACCCGGTCACCCAGCGTATTCCCGAAGGCGATTCGCGTCTGCGTTTCGTCTGCGACAGTTGCCAGACCATTCATTACCAGAACCCCAACATCGTCGCCGGCTGCGTGGCGACCTGGGGCACCAAGGTCCTGCTGTGCCGCCGCGCCATCGAGCCGCGCCTGGGTTACTGGACCCTGCCCGCCGGCTTCATGGAAAACGGCGAAACCATCGAACAGGCGGCCATCCGCGAAACCGCCGAGGAAGCCTGCGCCCGGGTGCGCAACCTCTCCATCTATACTCTGATCGACGTACCGCACATCAGCCAGGTGCACGTGTTCTTCCGCGCAGAGCTGGCCGATCTGGACTTCGCCCCGGGCCCGGAAAGCCTGGAAGTGCAACTATTCGACGAAGCGGACATCCCTTGGGACGAGCTGGCTTTCCGCACCGTGGGCCGTACCTTAGAATGCTTCTTCGCTGACCGGCGGGCCGAGGTCTACCCCGTACGATCCGAATCGATCCCGCCGCTGACTCAGCCTGCCAACTGAAAACATCTATAAATAAATAGAAAACACATAGCCGCGACACCTTCTGGGGAATTGTTTCAATGCGCTGGTTGCTTGCCCTGTTCTGCTTGTCGTTCGCTGCGTTCTCCCAGGCTTCCACTGTGGGGATGTACGACGGCAAGGTCATCGAGAAAGTCCTGGTTCTCAAGTCCGCCCACCAATTGCAGTTGATCAACGACGGCAAGCCGCTCAAGACCTATCGCATTTCCCTGGGCCGCAACCCCAAGGGACAGAAACTGATGGAAGGCGACCGCCGCACCCCTGAAGGCTTCTATTGGATCGACTGGCGCAAGACCAGCGACAAATTCAACCTGTCGATGCACATCTCTTACCCGAACATCAGCGACGCAGCCCGCTCGCGCCGCGAAAACGTCGATCCGGGTGGCATGATCATGATCCACGGCACGCCGCACACCGAGGAAAATCCCGAGGAACTGTTCCACACCCTGGACTGGACCGACGGCTGCGTGGCCATGCGCAACGTCGATATGCGTGAAGTCTGGAACCTGGTGCCGGATGGCACCATGATCGAAATTCGTCCGTAAACGCCCGCAAAAAAGCTTTTGTGGCGAGGGGGCTTGCCCCCGTTGCGCTGCGAAGCAGTGCCAAAATCTATGACCATGTTCCTTCTGTCTCACCGCATTGGCTGATTTTGCGACTGCTGCGCAGCCGAACGGGGGCAAGCCCCCTCGCCACAGGGACCGCATTCTTTCGTCCTGCTGCTACCTTTTGTCGCCCTTCGTAAAAAAATAAAAAGATCGCAGACTTCTGCAGCTCCTACGGGTGGTGATACCACTTCCAACCTGTAGGAGCCGGCTAACCCTGGACGGCTGGCTGCGATCTTTGCTTTTAAAGCACCACCTCTAATACCACTTCAAACCAATCTTCTCGAGTCAGCCCTAAACCGCCCTATTCAAGCCTTTCCAACGCGTTGACATGGTATTCAAGTGGTATTAGCTTTCGCCCCACAACCGAGCGAAAACAATCCTACAACCGCGCCGGATCGAGCCTACATGAACGACCTCAACGCCCTACGCCCCGACGATTCCCAGCCCACGCCCCTGTACCTGCAACTGGCGCGTAATCTGGAAGCGGCGATCCATGCCGGCCAGTGGAAAGCCGAGCAGGCGATGCCGTCGGAGCGCAGCCTGAGCGAAACCCTGGGCATCTCCCGGGTGACCGCACGCAAGGCGCTGGAAGTGTTGTTCGAACAAGGCCTGATCCGCCGCAACCAAGGCTCCGGCACCTTCATCACGCCACGCCTGGAACAACCGCTGTCGCGCCTGTCCGGTTTCAGCGAAATGCTGCGCCTGAAGGGTTTCGCGCCCAGCTCGCAGTGGCTGGAGCGGGAAATCACCCTGCCGACCCACGAAGAACTAATCCGCCTCGGCCTGTCGCCCAACGACAAGGTGGCGCGTATGAAGCGCCTGCGCAAAGCCGACGACACCGTGATGGCCATCGAGATGAGCACCCTGCCCGCCTCGATCATTCCCAAGCCGCAAGCCGTGGGCGATTCCCTGTACGAATACCTCGACGGGATCGGCAAGCCCGTGGTCCGCGCACTGCAGCACATCCAGGCGATCAACGCCTCGGACGAATTCGCCGCGCTGGTGGGCATCGCCCCCGGCACCGCCATGCTGCTGATGACCCGGGTCGGCTACCTCGAGGACAACACCCCCATCGAAGTCACCGACACCTATTGCCGCAACGATTACTACGACTTTGTTGCAGAGCTTCGTCGATAAAAAGCTGCGACGTTAGACGGCGTCACTAGACAGCACCGCCCAACACCGAGAACCGATCATGTCCGAAGACAACATCCTCACCGCCCAAGGCTGGGTTCGCGGCCGGCTGGTCCACGAACACGGCAGGGTCGTGTCCATCGAAGGCTCGCCCTGCGATCCGGCGGACAACGACCTGCCCTACCTGCTGCCGGGCTTCATCGACCTGCACGTTCACGGCGGTGGCGGCAAGGACATCATGGAAGGCGCACCCGCCTTCGAAACCATCTGCAAGACCCACGTGCGCTTCGGCACCACTTCGCTGCTGGCCACCACCATGACCGCGCCCAGCGAAGAGATCTCGAAGGTGCTCAAGGCTGTAGGCGAATTCTGTGAGCAGCGTGGGAAAGGCAGCGCCCGGGTTCTCGGCGTGCACCTGGAAGGCCCCTACATCAATCCGGGAAAACTCGGCGCCCAGCCCAATTTCGCCCACACCGCACTGCTGGCCGAAGTCGAGGAATACCTGGCCATGGCACCGATCCGGGTGATCACCATCGCCCCGGAAATCGCCGGCCACGATGCGCTGATCCGCAATCTCAGCGCCCGCGGCATCCGTATGCAGATCGGCCATACCCTGGGCAGCTATGAAGAAGGCGTCGCCGCGCTCGAGGCCGGCGCCACCAGCTTCACCCACCTCTATAACGCCATGAGCCCGCTGCATCACCGCGAACCCGGGATCGTCGGCGCGGCGCTGGCCCATGCGCAGTACGCCGAGCTGATTCCGGACCTGCTGCACGTGCACCCCGGCGCGATCCGCGTGGCCCTGCGTTCGATCCCGTGCCTGTATTGCGTAACTGATTCCACCGCCGCCGCGGGCATGCCCGACGGCGAATACAAGCTTGGCAGCCACACCGTGACCAAATGTCTGGGCGGCGTGCGCCTGCCCGACGGCACCCTGGCCGGCAGCACCCTGACTATGGATCAGGCCCTGCGCAATCTGGTGAAGATCGGCCTGCCCATCGCCGAGGCCTCGCAACGCCTGTCGCAATTTCCGGCCGATTACCTCGGCCTCAACGAACGCGGGCGCCTGCAGCCCGGCGCCTGGGCCGACTGCGTGCGGCTGGATCGCTCACTGAAACTGACCGCCGTCATGGTCGAAGGAGAAGACATTGACTTCAAAAATGCTTGAGGAGGCGCTGTCCTCGTTCGAGGCCGTGCATGCCCAACTGCAGCAACTCGACCCGCAGATGATCGAGATCGCCGGCCGCCTGCGTCGCCAGCCACCGCAAGTGGCGATGACCGTGGCCCGCGGCAGTTCCGACCACGCCGCCAGCTACTTCGCCTACCTGACCATGCAGTTGCTGGGCATTCCGGTGGCCTCGCTGCCGATGTCGGTGGTGACCATGCAACAGGCGCCGTTGAAGGTCAGCGGTCAGGTGGCGTTCGCCTTTTCGCAGTCGGGCCAGAGCCCGGATCTGGTCAACAGCCTGCGCCTGTTGCGCAAGCGCGGCGCGCTGAGCATCGCCATGGTCAATGCCGCCGACTCACCTTTGGAAGCGGCCTGTGAATTCAGCCTGCCACTGCTGGCCGGCACTGAAAGCAGCGTCGCCGCGACCAAAAGCTTCATCGCCACCCTCAGCGCCAGCGCCCGCCTGATCGGGCACTGGAAAGAGGACGCCGAACTGCTGGAAGCCGGCCGTGCCCTGCCCGAAGGCCTGCGCAATGCCGCTCGGCAGGACTGGAGCATGGCCATCGAAGCCCTGCGCGACTGCGAGCGCCTGATGGTGATCGGCCGTGGCGCCGGGTTCGCCATCGCCCAGGAAGCCGCGCTCAAGTTCAAGGAAACCTCGGCGATCCAGGCCGAAGCCTTCAGCAGCGCCGAAGTCCGCCACGGTCCGATGGCATTGATCGGCGAGCAATACCCGCTGCTGGTCTTCGCCCCACGCGGCGCCGAACAGGCCGGCCTGCTGAGCCTGGCGGCGGACATGCGCCAGCGCGGCGCCCGGGTTCTGCTGGCGGCACCGGACGACGTGAGCGAACGCGATCTGACACTGACCCGCGCCGAACACCCGGCCCTCGACCCGATCCTGGCCATCCAGAGCTTCTACGTCATGGCCGCGGGCTTGGCTGTCGCACGAGGCATGGACCCGGACCAGCCACGGCACCTGAGCAAAGTCACGCGTACGCATTGAGTCATCCCGAACCGTCGTTTTTCCTGATGAGACCGAGCCATGCACAACAACAATAAAGAGCTGACCCTCAGCGCCCCGCTCAGCGGCCCGGTGCTCACGCTCGCCAAAGTCCCGGATGCGGTGTTCGCGAGCGGCGCGATGGGCGACGGGATCGCCATCGATCCGTTGAACGACACCCTGCACGCGCCCTGCGCCGGCGTGGTGGTGCACGTCGCGCGTACCGGCCACGCCGTGACCCTGCGCGCCGACAACGGCGCCGAACTGCTGCTGCACCTGGGTCTAGACACGGTGGAGCTGCAAGGCCAGGGCTTTACGATGCTGGTCCAGGAAGGCGCGCGGGTCGCCAATGGCCAGCCGCTGCTGCGCTACGAACAGGACCGAGTGGCGCAACGCTGCAAAAGCCTGGTCAGCCTGCTGATTCTCACCAACAGCCAGGACTTCCAGGCCCGCCCCATCACCCTCAAGTCGGTGAAAGTAGGCGAGCCGTTGCTGCACATCATTCGCCGCCAGGGCAGCGGCGCGACCGCCAACGAAGAACTGCTCGGCGAAGAGCAGATCGGCCATATCCAAGTCGCCCATCGCGGCGGCCTGCATGCGCGGCCAGCGGCGCTGATCCGGCAGACCGCGCAAGGTTTCAGGAGCAAGTCGCAGCTGCATTTCGCCGGGAAATCGGCGAGCTGCGAGAGCCTGATCGGACTGATGGGCCTGGCCATCGGCGAGCAGAACGAAGTGCAAGTCAGCTGCAAGGGCCCGGACGCCGAAGCCGCGCTTCAGGCGCTGTTGATCGCGTTATCCACAGCCCTGCCGGAAGACCATCACGCCGCCGCGCCGGCGCCTGTGCCGCAGCGCAATCGGGAGGTAGAAGCCGGCGTGCTGAACGGTGTCTGCGCCGCATCGGGTCTGGTCGGCGGACCGCTGGTTCGCCTGAATGCGATCAGCCTTCCGTTAGACACCGGGGACAATGATCCGGCACAGCAACATAAGGCGCTGGACGCCGCACTGAGCCAGGTCCGCAGCGAAATTGCCGCCACCCTGACCCAGGCCAGAAAGCACAAGAACACCGACGAAGAGGCGATCTTCGCCGCCCACCTCGCTCTGCTCGAAGACCCGGCCCTGCTGGATGCGGCCGACCTGTCCATCGACCAGGGCGTCGCCGCGACCCACGCCTGGAGCCAATCCATCGAAGCGCAGTGCGAGGTGCTCCTGCAATTGGGCAGCGCACTGCTGGCCGAACGCGCCAACGACCTGCGCGACCTCAAGCAACGGGTGCTGCGCGCCCTGCTCGGTGAAGCCTGGAATTACGACATAGCGCCGGGCGCCATCGTCGCCGCTCACGAACTGACCCCGTCCGATCTGCTGCAACTGTCGCAGCAAGGTGTCGCCGGGTTGTGCATGGCCGAAGGCGGCGCCACTTCCCATGTGGCGATTCTGGCCCGGGGCAAAGGCCTGCCGTGCCTGGTCGCCCTCGGCTCGGCACTGCTGGATCAGGAACAAGGCCAGGCGGTGGTGCTGGACGCCGACGGCGGTCGCCTGGAACTGACGCCCAGCGCCGAACGCCTGGCTCAGGTGAATCAAGCGCAACTGGACCGGCAACAACGTCGAGCCGAACAACAACGCCAAGCCCACACCCCGGCGCAAACCCGGGACGGCCTGACCATCGAAGTCGCCGCCAACGTCGCTTCCAGCACCGAGGCGGCGGATGCGCTGGCCAACGGCGCCGATGGCGTCGGCCTGCTGCGCACCGAGTTCCTGTTCGTCGACCGCCAGACCGCGCCGGACGAACAGGAACAACACCGCGCCTATCAAGCGGTGCTCGATGCCATGGGCGAGCGCTCGGTGATCATCCGCACCATCGACGTCGGCGGCGACAAGCAGCTCGACTATCTGCCGTTGCCGGTCGAAGCGAACCCGGTGCTCGGCCTGCGCGGTATCCGTCTGGCCCAGGCTCGGCCGGAACTGCTCGACCAGCAGCTCCGCGCTCTGCTGCACGTCACACCGCTGTCCCGTTGCCGGATTTTGTTGCCGATGGTCACCGAGGTCGATGAGTTGCTGCACATCCGCCAGCGACTCGATGCCCTGTGCACCGAACTGGGCCTGAGCGAACGTCCCGAACTGGGGGTGATGATCGAAGTACCGGCCGCCGCCCTGCTGGCCGAACAGCTGGCGGAACACGCGGACTTCCTGTCCATCGGCACCAATGACCTGTCGCAATACACCCTGGCCATGGACCGCGACCACGCCGGCCTCGCCTCGCGGGTCGACGCCCTGCATCCGGCGCTGCTGCGCCTGATCGCCCAAACCTGCGCCGGTGCCGCGCAGCACGGTCGCTGGGTCGGCGTTTGCGGCGCGCTGGCCTCCGATCCGTTAGCGACGCCCGTACTAATCGGCCTGGGCGTGAGCGAACTGTCGGTAAGCCCGGTGCAGATCGGAGAGATCAAGGATCGCGTGCGCCACCTCGACGCCAGCGAATGCCGGCGCATCAGCCAGGGCCTGCTCAAGCTGAGCAGCGCCTCGGCGGTGCGTCACGCCTGTCACCAACACTGGCCTCTGAGCTGAACAAGAACAATAAGGAGAAGCGCCATGTACCAACTCTTCATCGAAGGCCTGCAGCGCCTCGGCCGCGCGCTGATGCTGCCGATCGCGATCCTGCCGATTGCCGGCCTGTTGCTGCGCCTGGGCGACACGGACCTTTTGAACATCGCGATCATCCATGATGCCGGTCAGGTGATTTTCGCCAACCTGGCGCTGATCTTCGCCATCGGCATCGCGGTGGGCTTTGCCCGGGACAACAACGGCACGGCGGGCCTGGCCGGCGCCATTGGTTATCTGGTGATGGTGTCCACGCTCAAGGTGCTCGATAACAGCATCAACATGGGCATGCTCGCCGGGATCATCAGCGGCCTGATGGCCGGCGCGCTGTACAACCGCTTCAAGGACATCAAGCTGCCGGAGTACTTGGCGTTCTTCGGCGGCCGGCGTTTCGTGCCCATCGTCACCGGTTTCAGCGCGGTCGGCCTGGGCGTGGTGTTCGGCCTGATCTGGCCGCCGATCCAGCACGGCATCAACAGCTTCGGCGCCCTGCTGCTGGAGAGCGGCAGCATTGGTGCGTTCGTGTTCGGCGTGTTCAACCGCCTGCTGATCGTCACCGGCCTGCACCACATCCTCAACAACATGGCCTGGTTCGTGTTCGGCAACTTCACCGACCCGAGTACCGGCGCCATGGTCACCGGTGACCTGTCGCGCTACTTTGCCGGCGACCCGAAAGGCGGCCAGTTCATGACCGGCATGTTCCCGGTGATGCTGTTCGGCCTGCCTGCCGCGTGCCTGGCGATGTACCGCAACGCCCTGCCGGAACGCCGCAAGATCATGGGCGGGATTCTCCTGTCGATGGCCCTGACCTCATTCCTGACCGGCGTCACCGAGCCGATCGAATTCGCCTTCATGTTCCTCGCGCCGCTGCTGTTCCTGCTGCACGCGCTACTGACCGGCCTATCCATGGCCGTCACTAACCTTTTGAACATTCACCTGGGGTTCACCTTCTCCGGCGGCTTCATCGACATGGTTCTTGGCTGGGGCAAATCCACCAACGGCTGGCGAGTGATTCCAGTGGGACTGGCCTATGCGGTGGTCTACTACCTGGTGTTCGACTTCTGCATTCGTCGCTTCAACCTCAAGACCCCGGGGCGTGAAGACAGCGCCACGGTGGAGAAAGCCGCAGTGGCGCAAAGCGACCGCGCCGGCGCCTACATCAAGGCATTGGGTGGCGCGGAAAACCTGATCACCGTCGGCGCCTGCACCACGCGCTTGCGTCTGGATATGGTCGATCGCAACAAGGCCTCGGATGCGGACCTCAAAGCGCTGGGCGCCATGGCCGTGGTGCGGCCGGGCAAGGGTGGCAGCTTGCAGGTGGTAGTCGGGCCGATGGCCGACAGCATCGCCGATGAAATTCGCCTGGCGATGCCCGCGTTGGGACGTGCGCTGATCGCGACTCCAGCAGTCAGCGTCGACGAACCGCAGACCGTGACCGTGGCAGCGTCCGAGGCCCGCCAATGGCTGCATGCCTTCGGCGGTGGCGACAATGTGCTGCAACTGGATTGCGTGGCCATGACCCGAATCCGCCTGCAACTGGCGGATGGCAAGGCGTTGTCCGAGTGCGACTTGAAGGCGCTGGGATGCCTCGGTGTGAGCCAGCTTGAAGGCGGGATCTGGCACCTGCTGGTAGGTGACAAGGCCTCAAGCCTGAGTGATGCGCTGCAAGTGTTGGTCAATCGCAGCGAAGTCAGCGCCAAGGTGTAGATGGATGTTGGCTGGGCGGGCCTCATCGCGGGCAAGCCCGCTCCCACAGGTTCTGAGGGTGTATGCAAATTCTGCAACCAACCGAAATACTTGTGGGAGCGGGCTTGCCCGCGATAGGGCCGTCACCATCACCACAAATCCCGGACATAAAAAAACCCGCTGAAATCACTTCCAGCGGGTTTTCTTTTTTGCAGCCAGAGAATCAGAAATCCTCCAACCGCCACACTTCATAAGCCGGTGTCTCATAGGGGTGGCTCTGTTTCAGCGCCGCCACTACCGGGCGAATCAGCTCATCGGCCACCACCAGCTCAACCTTCCACTCCTCGACCCGCTCGACCTGCCCCGCTTCGCCAATGAACGGCTGGCTGCCGTCCAGTGGTCGAAACTGGCCCTGGCCCAACACCTGCCAGGCGCAGTGATCGTAAGCGCCGATCCGTCCGCCACCGGCGGCGAATACAGCGCTCTTCACGTCTTCGACGTGACTGGTCGGAACAAAAAAGCTCAGCTTGTACACAGCCCTTAGTTCACCCGCTCTTAGTTCACCCAGACGCGCGCATTACGGAACATACGCATCCAAGGTGCGTCTTCGTTCCAGTCGTCCGAACGCCACGAGTTCTGCACGGCGCGGAACACACGCTCCGGGTGCGGCATCATGATGGTCACGCGACCGTCGCGGCTGGTCAAACCGGTGATCCCGCGCGGCGAACCGTTCGGGTTGGCCGGGTAGCTTTCGGTGACCTTGCCGTGGTTGTCGACGAAACGCATCGCCACGCAACCGGACAGATCGGCTTCCAGCAGTGCTTCTTCGCTGGCGAACTCGGCATGACCTTCGCCGTGAGCGATGGCGATCGGCATACGCGAACCGGCCATGCCTTGCAGGAAGATCGAGTTCGATTCCTGGATCTGCACCATCGCCACACGGGCTTCGAACTGCTCGGAACGGTTACGCACGAAGTGCGGCCAGAACTCGCTGCCCGGAATCAGCTCGTGCAGGTTGGACATCATCTGGCAACCGTTGCACACGCCGAGGGTGAAGCTGTCGTTACGCTCGAAGAAGCCCTGGAACGCATCGCGGGCGCGGCTGTTGAACAGCGCCGACTTGGCCCAGCCTTCACCGGCGCCCAGTACGTCACCGTAGGAGAAGCCGCCGCAAGCGACCATGCCCTTGAAGTCGTTCAGGTCGACACGGCCGGCCAGAATGTCGCTCATGTGCACGTCGATCGCGTTGAAACCGGCGCGGTCGAACGCAGCCGCCATTTCCACCTGACCGTTGACGCCTTGCTCGCGCAGTACGGCAACCTGTGGACGAATGCCTTTCTTGATGTAAGGCGCGGCGACGTCCTGGTTCACATCGTAGCTGAGCTTGAAGTTCAGGCCCGGGTTGTCTTCTTCCAGCAGCACGTCGAATTCCTGATCGGCGCAGTCGGCGTTGTCACGCAGACGCTGGATCTGGTAGCTGGTCTCGGCCCACTGGCGTTGCAGCAGACGACGCTGGCCTTCGAACACGGTTTCGCCGTTGAAGGTGATGTTGATCTGACCATTGTTGATCGGCTGACCGACTACCGATACGCAGTCGCCCAGACCGGCTGCGCTGAACTGCGCGAGGATGTCCGGCGTGGCGTCCTGGCGAACCTGAATCACCGCACCCAGTTCTTCATTGAACAGGATCGCAGAGATGTCGGCGGAAGTTTCCGCCAGGCCGTCGAGGTTCAGGTTCAGGCCGCAGTGACCGGCGAAGGCCATTTCCACGACGCTGGTCAGCAGACCGCCGTCGGAACGGTCGTGGTAAGCCAGCAGGTGACCGTCGGCGTTGAGGCCTTGGATCACCGCGAAGAAGGCTTTGAGGTCTTCGGCGTCATCGACGTCCGGAGCCTGCTTGCCGAGCTTGCCGTTAACCTGGGCGAGGATCGAGGCACCCATGCGGTTCTGGCCACGACCGAGGTCGATCAGGATCAGGTCGGTGGTGCCCTTGTCCATGCGCAGTTGCGGGGTCAGGGTCTGGCGGATGTCAGTCACTGGCGCGAAACCGGTGACGATCAGCGACATTGGCGAGGTGACCGCCTTGTCCACGCCTTCTTCGTTCCAGCGCGTGGCCATGGACATGGAGTCCTTGCCCACCGGAATGGTGATGCCCAGCTCAGGGCACAATTCCATGCCGACCGCTTTCACGGTGTCGTACAGACGGGCGTCTTCGCCCGGGTGACCGGCGGCGGACATCCAGTTCGCCGACAGTTTGATGTCGGAGATCTTGCCGATGCGCGAAGCCGCGAGGTTGGTCAGGGTTTCGCCGATGGCCATGCGGCCCGACGCCGGAGCGTCCAGCAGAGCCAGCGGAGTACGCTCGCCCATCGCCATGGCTTCACCGGTGTAGACGTCGAAGCTGGTGGCGGTGACGGCAACGTCGGCCACCGGAACCTGCCATGGGCCGACGAACTGGTCACGGGCAACCAGGCCGGTGATGGTGCGGTCGCCGATGGTGATCAGGAAGCTCTTGCTCGCCACGGCCGGGTGATGCAGGACGCGCTCGATGCTCTCGGCGATGTCCAGGGTCGACGGATCGAAATCGTCGCCCAGCTCCGCTTCGCGCTTGACCGAACGGTGCATGCGCGGCGCTTTGCCCAGCAGCACTTCCAGTGGCATGTCCACCGGGCTGTTGCCGAAGTGGCTGTCGGTGACGGTCAGTTGAGGCTCGGCAGTGGCTTCGCCGACCACGGCGAACGGGCAGCGCTCGCGTTCGCAGATTGCCTTGAAGCGCTCGAAGTCGGCCGGGCCGACCGCCAGAACGTAACGTTCCTGGGATTCGTTACTCCAGATTTCGTGCGGGGCCATGCCCGGCTCGTCGTTTGGAATGTTGCGCAGTTCGAAACGGCCACCGCGGTCGCCGTCGTTGACCAGTTCCGGGAAGGCGTTGGACAGACCGCCCGCGCCCACGTCGTGAATGAAGCTGATCGGGTTCTTGTCACCCAATTGCCAGCAACGGTCGATGACTTCCTGGCAGCGACGTTCCATTTCCGGGTTTTCGCGCTGTACCGAAGCGAAGTCCAGGTCCGCCGAGCTGGTGCCGGTGGCCATCGAGGAAGCAGCGCCGCCGCCCAGGCCGATCAACATGGCTGGGCCGCCGAGCACGATCAGCTTGGAGCCGACGACGATCTCGCCTTTCTGTACGTGTTCTTCACGGATGTTGCCCATACCACCAGCCAGCATGATCGGCTTGTGGTAACCGCGGACTTCGTCGCCGTGAGGGGTGGTGATCGACTGCTCGAAGGTACGGAAGTAGCCGGTCAGGGCCGGACGACCGAATTCGTTGTTGAACGCAGCGCCGCCCAGCGGGCCTTCGATCATGATGTCCAGCGCGGTGACGATGCGCTCAGGCTTGCCGTACGGCACTTCCCACGGCTGTTCAAAGCCCGGGATCTGCAGGTTGGATACGGTGAAGCCGGTCAGGCCGGCCTTCGGCTTGGCGCCACGACCGGTTGCACCTTCGTCGCGGATCTCGCCGCCGGAACCGGTGGACGCACCAGGGAACGGGGCGATCGCGGTCGGGTGGTTGTGGGTCTCGACCTTCATCAGGATGTGCACCGGCTCCTGCACCGCGCCGTACTGGCGGGTTTCTGGATCCGGGAAGAAACGACCGGCCACGGAACCGACGATCACCGAAGCGTTGTCCTTATAAGCGGACAGCACGCCTTCGTTGTGCATCTGGTAGGTGTTCTTGATCATGCCGAACAGGCTTTTTTCCTGGCTCTCGCCGTCGATGTCCCAACTGGCGTTGAAGATCTTGTGACGGCAGTGCTCGGAGTTCGCCTGGGCGAACATCATCAGTTCGATGTCATGCGGGTTGCGCTTGAGGCCGACGAAGGCGTTGACCAGGTAGTCAATCTCGTCTTCTGCCAGGGCCAGGCCCAGCTCGACGTTGGCCTTCTCCAGTGCGGCGCGGCCGCCACCGAGCAGGTCGATCGCAGTCAGCGGCTTCGGCTCGGCGTGGCTGAACAGGCCGGCTGCCTGCTCCAGGTTGCCCAGCACGATCTGGGTCATGCGGTCGTGCAGGGTATCGGAGATCAGTTGCGCGTCAGCGTCGCTGAACTGGCCGGCCACGTAGAACGCAATGCCGCGCTCCAGGCGCTGGATCTTGGTCAGGCCGCAGTTGCGAGCGATGTCGCTGGCCTTGCTCGACCATGGCGAAATGGTGCCGAAACGCGGCAGCACCAGGAACAGACGACCGGTCGGCTCCTGGACCGGAACGCTTGGACCGTACTTCAGAAGGCGCGCGAGCACCTGCTGTTCGTCGCCGGTCAGGACGCCGGTAACTTCGGCGAAGTGAGCGAATTCAGCGTACAGGCCACTGACAGCCGGAACCTTCTGGCTCAGTTGCTCAAGGAGTTTGCTGTGGCGAAAGGCAGAAAGGGCAGGAGCGCCGCGCAGGATCAACATCTTCGGGACAGCCTCGGAAGGGGGTGTGCTTTGAGGCCGTGCATTCTAGCCTAAACAGCCCACGAAATCAGCCGTAACGCTCTGCACGGTTGCACCCGGACGTCGGGCGGGCCATCGCGCCTGCTCAAGCGGGCCGATCAGGCCCTTTGCCCGCGGATATTTTCATTGTCACAAATCGCCGCCGAAGCCCATTCCAGCGGGCTCCACAGCGGTTTTTCACGCTCTAGCAGACTAGCCTACTGCTGTCGAGATATGGCGCTGCTGGTCCTTTGCGTATACTGCGCAAATGTTTTCCCCAACGGCTTTGCGTCCGCGATACGCCAAATGGTTGATCGCAACCGGACTCTTCCTGATGCTCAGTGGCTGTGTTGATAAACCCAACACCCTCGAGCGCGTAAAGGAGGATGGTGTGCTGCGGGTGGTTACCCGAAACAGCCCCGCCACCTACTTTCAGGATCGCAACGGTGAAACCGGCTTCGAATACGAGCTGGTGAAGCGCTTCGCCGACGATCTGGGGGTGGAACTGAAGATCGAGACCGCCGACAACCTCGACGACCTGTTCAGTCAGGTCGGCAAGCCCAACGGCCCGGTGTTGGCTGCCGCGGGTCTTGTCAGCAGCGAGGAGCGCAAGAAACAGGTGCGTTTCTCCCACTCCTATCTGGAAGTCACCCCGCAGATCATCTATCGCAACGGCCAGTCCCGTCCGACCGACGCCAAGGATCTGGTGGGCAAGAAGATCATGGTGCTCAAGGGCAGCACCCACGCCGACCAGCTGGCGCAGCTGAAACAGAAATTTCCCGGCATCGAGTACGAAGAGTCCGACGCGGTCGAGGTCGTGGATCTCCTGCGCATGGTGGACGAAGGTCAGATCGACCTGACCCTGGTGGACTCCAACGAAGTGGCGATGAACCAGGTGTATTTCACCAACATCCGGGTCGCCTTCGACCTGGGCGATGCCCGGGATCAGGCCTGGGCCCTGGCGGCCGGGGATGACAACAGCCTGCTCAACGAGGTCAACGAGTACCTCGACAAGGTCAAGAAGAACGGCACTCTGCAACGTCTGAAGGACCGCTACTACGGGCACGTCGACGTTCTTGGCTACATGGGCGCCACCACCTTCGCCCAGCACTTGCAGCAACGCCTGCCCAAGTACGAACAGCACTTCAAGGCCTACGCCAAGAAAGAGAAGGTCGACTGGCGTCTGCTGGCGGCGGTGGGCTATCAGGAATCCCTCTGGCAACCGGCCGTGACCTCCAAGACCGGCGTGCGCGGCCTGATGATGCTGACCCAGAACACCGCGCAGGCCATGGGCGTCTCCAACCGCCTCGATCCCAAGCAGAGCATCATGGGCGGCGCCAAGTACCTGGCTTATATGAAGGAGCAACTGGACGAGTCGATCCAGGAGCCTGACCGCACCTGGTTTGCCCTGGCGGCCTACAACGTCGGCAGCGGCCACCTGGATGACGCGCGCAAGCTGGCGGCCAAGGAAGGGCTGAATCCGGACAAATGGCTGGACGTGAAGAAGATCCTGCCGCGCCTGTCCGAGAAGAAGTGGTACAGCAAAACCCGTTACGGCTACGCCCGTGGCGGCGAGCCGGTGCATTTCGTGGCGAACATCCGCCGCTACTACGACATCCTGACCTGGGTCACACAGCCGCAGCTTGAAGGCGATCAGGTGGCGGAGGGTGCGCTGCACGTGCCGGGCATCGACAAGAGCAAGCCGGCGCAGGAAACCCCGCCGCTGTAACAGATAACACCAATAAAATGTGGGAGCGGGCTTGCTCGCGAAGGCGTCGTGTCTGTCGACATCAACGT
>NZ_JBSVXG010000118.1:0-18445 GCF_054070595.1 Pseudomonas sp. SDO55104_S430
ACACTTTCATTGACTGATCCACCGCATTCGCGAGCAAGCCCGCTCCCACATGGGGGGCGGTGTTTGCCGGGAATGTGTGAACCAAAAACAGAAACCCCGGCGCTAGGCCGGGGCTTCTTTACATCGTTACAGCTTAAACCAGTGCAGCAATCGCCGCGTTCAGCGTGGCGCTTGGACGCATGGCCTTGCTGATCAGCTCGGCATCGGCGTGGTAGTAACCACCGATGTCCACTGGCTTGCCCTGAACGGCGTTGAGCTCGGCAACGATGGTTGCTTCGTTCTCGGTCAGGGTCTTGGCCAGAGGTGCGAACTGCGCTTGCAGTGCAGTGTCTTCGGTCTGGGCGGCCAGGGCCTGGGCCCAGTACAGCGCCAGGTAGAAGTGGCTGCCGCGGTTGTCGATGTTGCCGACTTTACGCGATGGCGACTTGTTGTTGTCCAGGAACAGGCCGGTCGCCTGGTCCAGGGTCTTGGCCAGAACCAGCGCCTTGGCGTTGTCGTAGGTCACGCCCAGGTGTTCCAGGGAAGCGGCCAGGGCCAGGAACTCGCCCAGGGAATCCCAGCGCAGGAAGTTCTCTTCCAGCAGCTGCTGAACGTGCTTCGGAGCCGAACCGCCGGCGCCGGTTTCGAACAGGCCACCGCCGTTCATCAGCGGCACGATCGACAGCATCTTGGCGCTGGTGCCCAGTTCCATGATCGGGAACAGGTCGGTCAGGTAGTCACGCAGAACGTTACCGGTTACCGAGATGGTGTCCTTGCCTTCGCGGGTGCGCTGCAGGGTGTACTTCATCGCGGCGACTGGCGCCATGATCTGGATGTCCAGACCGGCAGTGTCGTGATCCTTCAGGTAGGCCTGAACTTTCTCGATCACCACGCCGTCGTGAGCGCGCATCGGGTCCAGCCAGAAAATGGCCGGAGTGGCGCTTGCGCGGGCACGGTTGACGGCCAGCTTGACCCAGTCCTGGATCGGCGCGTCTTTGGTCTGGCACATGCGGAAGATGTCGCCGGCCTCAACAGCCTGCTCCATCAGTACCACGCCTTTGCTGTCGGTTACGCGAACCACGCCGTCGACCTTGATCTGGAAGGTCTTGTCGTGGGAGCCGTATTCTTCGGCTTTCTTGGCCATCAGACCAACGTTAGGCACGCTGCCCATGGTAGTCGGATCGAACGCACCGTTGGCCTTGCAGTCTTCGATCACTGCCTGATAGATGGTGGCGTAGCAACGGTCCGGGATCACGGCCTTGGTGTCGTGCAGTTGGCCGTCGGTGCCCCACATCTTGCCGGAGTCACGGATCATGGCCGGCATCGAGGCGTCGACGATGACGTCGCTCGGCACGTGCAGGTTGGTGATGCCCTTGTCGGAGTTGACCATCGCCAGCGAAGGACGAACGGCGTACACCGCCTGGATGTCGGCTTCGATGGCAGCTTGCTGCTCGGCCGGCAGGGATTTGATGCGGGCGTACAGGTCGCCGATGCCGTTGTTCAGGTTGAAGCCGATCTGCGCCAGCACGTCAGCGTGCTTGGCCAGGGCGTCTTTATAGAACTCGGCAACGATCTGGCCGAACATGATCGGGTCGGAGACCTTCATCATGGTGGCTTTGAGGTGAACCGACAGCAGCACGCCTTGTTGCTTGGCGCTTTCGATTTCAGCGGCGATGAAAGCACGCAGGGCGTTTTTGCTCATCACGGCGCAGTCGAGGATCTCGCCAGCCTGAACGCTGGTTTTTTCTTTCAGGACGGTCGCGGTGCCGTCTTTCGCGATCAGCTCGATCTTCACGGTGTCAGCGGCGTCGATCAGGGCGGCTTTTTCGCTGCCGTAGAAGTCGCCGGTGCTCATGTGGGCAACGTGGGACTTGGAGTCGGCAGCCCAGGCGCCCATTTTGTGCGGGTGCTTGCGAGCGTAGTTCTTGACCGACAGCGGTGCGCGGCGGTCGGAGTTGCCTTCGCGCAGAACCGGGTTCACGGCGCTGCCCTTGACCTTGTCGTAACGGGCCTTGACGTCTTTGTCAGCATCGCTGGTCACGGTTTCCGGGTAGTCCGGCAAGTTGTAACCCTGGGCTTGCAGTTCCTTGATCGCGGCTTGCAGCTGCGGAACCGAGGCACTGATGTTCGGCAATTTGATGATGTTGGCTTCAGGCGTAATAGCCAGTTCGCCCAGTTCGGCGAGGTGGTCTGCTACGGCTTTGTCGCCCAGTTGCTCGGGGAAGCTGGAAAGGATGCGCCCTGCAAGAGAGATATCGCGGGTTTCAACGGCGATATCAGCCGAGGCGGTGAAGGCCTCTACGATAGGCAACAGTGAATAGGTGGCGAGGGCGGGAGCTTCGTCGGTGAAGGTATAGATGATCTTCGAGCGGGTGGGCATATTCGGATTAACTCTCTCTTCTTTGCTAAAGCGTGCGCAGAAACTCGAGGGCGCCGGGTAAGCGCGTTCGTTCAAAGTCATCCATGAGCCGAATATCGAGGTTTCGTTGCTGTGATGTTGGGTGCATCAGTAGGGCGTCAACTAGCCGGGCTGCGATAACAGACCGACATTTCAGGTTCAAAGCCTCGTCATGGAGCACTCGAACCGTCGTGACCCTTTGGTCAGCGGCGGCATTATACATAGGTAGCTGGCAATCTGCCGATGGTTCATACGCAACGAATCTCGTCCATTGGTCTAAAGGTCGCAGGGGCGGGTCGCAAGCGGCGTCATTCGTCGTGCTTGAAAATGGCGCTTTTCCCTTTGCTTTCAGGCTTGTAGCGCGCCAATTACAAGGCTCGAAGGCAGATCGTCGGAACATAGGGTTTGCGCGTTGATTTAACTGGGTTACGCTCGAACCAAGCCAGATGTTCAATCCAATCGATGGAGTTCAGCATGGGTTACAAGAAGATTCAGGTTCCAGCCGTCGGTGACAAAATCACCGTCAACGCAGACCATTCTCTCAATGTTCCTGACAATCCGATCATCCCGTTCATCGAAGGCGACGGTATTGGCGTCGACGTCAGTCCCGTCATGATCAAAGTGGTTGATGCTGCCGTGGAAAAGGCCTATGGGGGCAAGCGCAAGATTTCCTGGATGGAAGTCTATGCCGGCGAAAAAGCCACCCAGGTTTATGACCAGGACACCTGGCTGCCCCAGGAAACCCTGGATGCCGTCAAAGATTACGTGGTCTCCATCAAGGGGCCCCTGACCACCCCGGTCGGCGGTGGTATCCGTTCCCTCAACGTTGCCCTGCGCCAGCAACTGGACCTGTATGTCTGCCTGCGTCCGGTCGTATGGTTCGACGGTGTACCAAGCCCGGTGAAAAAACCAGGCGACGTCGACATGGTGATCTTCCGCGAAAACTCCGAAGACATTTATGCAGGTATCGAGTGGAAGGCCGGTTCGCCTGAAGCGACCAAAGTCATCAAGTTCCTGAAGGAAGAAATGGGTGTCACCAAGATCCGTTTCGACCAGGACTGCGGCATCGGCATCAAGCCGGTCTCGAAAGAAGGCACGGAGCGTCTGGTGCGCAAAGCGTTGCAGTACGTGGTGGACAACGATCGCAAGTCGCTGACCATCGTGCACAAGGGCAACATCATGAAGTTCACCGAAGGTGCCTTCAAGGATTGGGGCTACGAGATCGCGAAGAACGAATTCGGCGCCGAGCTGCTCGATGGCGGCCCGTGGATGAAGTTCAAGAACCCGAAAACCGGCCGTGAAGTCATCGTCAAGGATGCCATCGCCGACGCCATGCTCCAGCAGATCCTGCTGCGTCCGGCCGAATACGATGTGATCGCTACCCTGAACCTCAATGGTGACTACCTCTCCGACGCGCTGGCGGCGGAAGTGGGCGGTATCGGTATCGCACCGGGCGCCAACCTGTCCGACACCGTGGCCATGTTCGAGGCGACCCATGGCACCGCGCCCAAGTATGCCGGCAAGGACCAGGTCAACCCGGGTTCGGTGATTCTCTCGGCTGAGATGATGCTGCGTCACCTGGGCTGGACCGAGGCGGCGGACCTGATCATCAAGGGCACCAATGGCGCAATCAAGGCCAAGACCGTGACCTATGACTTCGAACGTCTGATGGAAGGTGCCACCCTGGTGTCGTCTTCCGGCTTCGGTGAAGCGCTGATCAAGCACATGTAATACGCCCGTTCAGGCAACGAAAAAACCGCCCGGCTCAGTGAGCCGGGCGGTTTTTTAATGACTGGATTACGGGCGGTTCGGTCAGCTCAGTGCAGTGTCATGGGCGCTGTTGGGCGCCGCGACTGCCGCTGCATCAGCGTTCTTGACCGCGGCGTCGTGAATCTCGACCGCGTGCAGACCCTTGGGTCCCTGGATGATATTGAAGGAGACAGCCTGGCCTGCCTTCAGTGTCTTGTAGCCATCCATCTTGATGGCCGAGTAGTGGGCAAACAGGTCTTCTGTCTTGCCGTCCTCATTGATGAAGCCGTATCCCTTGGCATTGTTGAACCATTTCACCTTGCCGAACGCCATGCTCATATCCCTCTGCAACAGACCCCATCACTGGAGTATCATCCAGTCCATCCGCAGTCGTTTTTCGAAAAGAAGTTGACTCCGCGGATCTTTTTTACCCACTGTGGGCTCTATTGGTTGTAACACCGTTTTGCCGATAGTCAAGTTGACCCGGCAGTCGGAGTTGAAATCGCCCGGGGCCGCCCCCACCACTGTATTCGCACAACAGACGAACCTTTCTTTCCATGCATGCAATCAGCCAGATTCGACTAACATTCAATCAGGATCGCCCGTTTCTCCAAAAGGACCACCCGGAGGAACACGACGACGATTCCGCAGGCATTGCTGTTCAGGAGGCCAAGCCTGCTTTACAGGCGCCGCCAATGTACAAGGTGGTTTTGTTTAATGATGACTACACACCGATGGATTTCGTCGTCGAAGTGCTCGAGGTGTTTTTTAACCTGAATCGCGAGCTGGCGACCAAGGTCATGCTGGCCGTCCATACCGAAGGACGGGCAGTATGTGGAGTGTTTACCCGCGACATCGCCGAGACCAAGGCCATGCAGGTCAACCAGTACGCCAGGGAAAGCCAGCATCCGCTACTCTGTGAAATCGAGAAGGACGGTTAATCGCCGGACACTTGGGTATGAGGTGAAGCTATGTTAAACCGCGAGCTCGAAGTCACCCTCAATCTTGCCTTCAAGGAGGCACGTTCGAAGCGTCATGAGTTCATGACCGTCGAGCATCTCCTGCTGGCCCTATTGGATAATGAGGCTGCCGCCACCGTTTTGCGTGCGTGCGGCGCAAACCTCGACAAACTCAAGCATGATCTGCAGGAGTTCATCGACTCCACCACGCCATTGATCCCCGTACATGACGAAGATCGCGAAACCCAGCCAACCCTGGGCTTCCAGCGTGTCCTGCAACGTGCTGTGTTTCACGTACAGAGCTCGGGCAAACGTGAAGTGACTGGCGCCAACGTGCTGGTCGCGATCTTCAGTGAGCAAGAGAGTCAGGCAGTGTTCCTGCTGAAACAGCAGAGCGTTGCCCGTATCGATGTCGTCAACTACATCGCCCACGGCATTTCCAAAGTGCCAGGGCACGGCGATCACTCCGAGGGCGAACAAGATATGCAGGACGACGAGGGCGGCGAGTCTTCTTCTTCAAGCAATCCTCTGGATGCCTATGCCAGCAACCTCAATGAGCTCGCGCGCCAAGGGCGTATCGACCCATTGGTGGGTCGTGAGCTGGAAGTCGAGCGCGTTGCGCAGATCCTGGCGCGTCGTCGCAAGAACAATCCGCTGCTGGTGGGCGAGGCGGGCGTGGGTAAAACCGCGATTGCCGAAGGCTTGGCCAAACGCATTGTCGACAACCAGGTGCCTGACCTGCTGAGCAACAGCGTCGTTTATTCCCTGGATCTGGGTGCGCTGCTCGCCGGTACCAAGTACCGCGGTGATTTCGAGAAGCGCTTCAAGGCGCTGCTCAACGAGCTGAAAAAACGTCCGCAGGCCATCCTGTTCATCGACGAAATCCACACCATCATCGGTGCGGGTGCCGCGTCAGGTGGCGTCATGGATGCCTCGAACCTGCTCAAGCCACTGCTGTCCTCCGGTGATATCCGTTGCATCGGTTCGACCACCTTCCAGGAATTCCGCGGAATCTTCGAGAAGGATCGTGCCCTGGCACGGCGCTTCCAGAAGGTCGATGTGACAGAGCCTTCGGTGGAAGACACCATCGGCATCCTGCGCGGCCTGAAAGGGCGGTTCGAAACCCACCACAACATCGAATACAGCGATGAAGCCCTGCGTGCCGCTGCCGAACTGGCGTCGCGCTACATCAATGACCGGCACATGCCGGACAAGGCCATCGACGTCATCGACGAGGCGGGCGCCTATCAGCGCTTGCAGCCGGTCGAGAAGCGCGTCAAGCGTATCGAAGTGCCTCAGGTCGAGGACATCGTCGCGAAAATCGCGCGGATTCCGCCAAAACACGTCACCAGCTCCGACAAGGAACTGCTGCGTAACCTGGAACGTGACCTGAAACTGACCGTGTTCGGTCAAGATGCGGCGATCGATTCGCTGGCCACCGCGATCAAGCTGTCTCGTGCGGGCCTCAAGTCGCCGGACAAGCCGGTCGGTTCGTTCCTGTTCGCAGGGCCTACCGGTGTCGGCAAGACCGAAGCGGCGCGGCAACTGGCCAAGGCGCTGGGTGTCGAGCTGGTTCGCTTCGACATGTCCGAGTACATGGAGCGCCACACCGTATCGCGTCTGATCGGTGCGCCTCCAGGTTATGTCGGGTTCGACCAGGGCGGTCTGCTGACCGAAGCCATCACCAAGCAACCGCACTGCGTGCTGCTGCTCGATGAAATCGAGAAGGCGCATCCGGAAGTCTTCAACCTGCTGCTGCAGGTCATGGACCACGGTACGCTGACCGACAACAACGGGCGCAAGGCGGATTTCCGTAACGTGATCGTCATCATGACGACCAACGCCGGTGCGGAAACCGCGGCACGTGCTTCGATCGGCTTCACGCTGCAGGATCACTCTTCCGATGCGATGGAAGTGATCAAGAAGAGCTTCACGCCTGAGTTCCGCAACCGTCTGGACACCATCATCCAGTTCGGTCGCCTCAGCCATGAAGTCATCAAGAGCGTGGTGGACAAGTTCCTTATCGAACTTCAGGCACAACTGGAAGACAAGCGCGTACTGCTGGAAGTTACCGATGCTGCTCGCAGCTGGCTGGCGGCCGGTGGTTACGACGCGATGATGGGTGCTCGACCCATGGCACGCCTGATTCAGGACAAGATCAAGCGTCCATTGGCGGAGGAGATTCTCTTTGGCGAGCTGGCCGAACATGGCGGTGTAGTACACATCGACATCA
This sequence comes from Pseudomonas sp. SDO55104_S430, assembly GCF_054070595.1. Classification (NCBI taxonomy): domain Bacteria; kingdom Pseudomonadati; phylum Pseudomonadota; class Gammaproteobacteria; order Pseudomonadales; family Pseudomonadaceae; genus Pseudomonas; species Pseudomonas sp. SDO55104_S430. The sequence continues at coordinate 7,319 of NZ_JBSVXG010000118.1, forward strand.
AGGACGGCGAACTGACCTTCGACTTCGAGACCACGGCCGAGATGGCCTGAGGTTAGACCGCAACAAAACAAAAAGGCGCCGATTGGCGCCTTTTTGTTGTCCGTTCAATCCGAAACACAACCCATACTCTGTAGGAGCCGAGCTTGCTCGCGATAGCGACCTGACAGTCGACATCAATGTTGAATGTTAGTCCGTCATCGCGAGCAAGCTCGGCTCCTACAGAAGGGCAGTGGGTGAGCGTCAAATCGCAGACAAACAAAAACGCCCGGCATCAGCCGGGCGTCTTGTATTGACTTGCTTAGCGAGCGCGGTAAGTGATGCGCCCTTTGCTCAAGTCATAGGGCGTCAGCTCGACGCGCACTTTGTCACCGGTAAGAATACGAATGTAGTTCTTGCGCATCTTGCCGGAGATATGCGCGGTAACGACGTGCCCATTTTCCAATTCCACGCGAAACATGGTGTTTGGCAGGGTGTCGACGACAGTGCCTTCCATTTCGAAGCTGTCTTCTTTCGACATGCAGTAAAGCCCTCGGTGTCCAGTGAATGGCCCGGTGCAACTGCGCCAGGCAAAAGCGGCGTGCATTGTGCCCGAAAAGTAGGGGTCAAGCCAAGGGGTTTAAAGGGCTGCGCTAGTTCAAAACAACCCAGCGCTGGTTTACCAGCAGCTCGATTGGACGATATTGGGTCTTGTAGCTCATTTTTTTGCAGTTTTTGATCCAGTAGCCCAGATACACCGCTTCCAGCCCCAAACGCCGGGCCTCGGCAATCTGCCAGAGAATGGCGAACCGCCCCAGGCTACGTCGTTCTTCTTCGGGTTCGTAGAAGGTGTAGACCGCCGACAGACCGTTCGGCAGAAGGTCGGTGACGGCAATCGCTACCAGTCGGCCATCGAGGCGGAATTCATAGAAACGCGAAAACGGCAGGTCGCGCACCAGGAAGGTCGAAAACTGATCGCGACTGGGTGGGTACATGTCGCCGTCGGCGTGCCGCTGTTCGATGTAACGCTGGTAAAGGTCGAAGTACTCTTCGCTGAAGCCGGGCCTGGCCGGGCGTACCTGCAAGTCGGCGTTGCGCTTGAAAATGCGTTTCTGCTGGCGGTTTGGCGTGAACTGCGCCACGGGAATGCGCGCCGGTACGCACGCATTGCAGTTCTGGCAATGAGGTCGATACAGATGGTCGCCACTGCGACGGAAACCCATTTCCGACAGGTCTGCATAGACATGCACATCCATGGGCTGGCTGGGATCGAGGAACAGGGTCGTGGCCTGCTCCTCAGGCAGATAGCTGCAAGAGTGGGGCTGAGTGGCATAGAACTTCAAACGCGCCAACTCGGTCATGATCAACCCTCGGGATAAGCTTTTGATTAATTGTAAGCCACGCTGGGGAAAGTCGCTCAGCAAACCCAGGTGGCGCGGTTAGGCCGATCCAGATACTGCGCCAAGTAGCCGGCGAACGCGCTGCGGGGAATGGACCGTGCGCCCAGGCTGTGCAGATGATCGGTCGGCATCTGGCAGTCGATCAGCACGAAGCCTGATTCCTTGAGGTGGCGCACCAGTGTCGCGAAGCCGAATTTGGAGGCGTTGTCGGCACGGCTGAACATCGACTCACCGAAAAACAGCTGCCCCATCGCCAGGCCATACAGGCCGCCGACGAGCACGCCCTGGTCCCAGACTTCCACCGAATGCGCGTAACCGCGTTTGTGCAGTTGCAGGTAGGCGTCCTGCATGGCTTCGGTGATCCAGGTGCCGTCGGCGTATTCCCGTGGTGCGGCGCAGGCGTGGATGACTGCGGCGAAATCCTTGTCGAAAGTCACCTGATAGCGTTGTTGGCGCAGCAATTTGTTCAGGCTGCGGGAAACATGCAGTTCGTCGGGAAACAAAACCGTGCGCGGGTCCGGCGACCACCAGAGGATCGGCTGACCTTCGGAGAACCAGGGAAAGCAGCCGTGGCGGTAAGCCTGGATCAACCGGTCGGCGGACAGATCGCCGCCAGCGGCCAGCAAACCGTTGGGGTCGCGCATGGCTTTTTCCAGCGGCGGGAAAGTCAGGGAGTTGCGTTGTAACCAAGTCAGCATGGCGTCCGGGCTTGCAGAAGGGGAGGGCGGTGGCGGGTATGAGGCCCGCCACCAGTGTGCCGTTAAACAGTTGGAATGTCGTCGAGGTATTTTTCCGCGTCAAGGGCTGCCATGCATCCGGCCCCGGCTGAGGTCACCGCCTGACGATAAACGTGATCGGCGACGTCGCCGGCGGCAAACACCCCGGGGATGGCGGTCGAGGTGGCATCGCCTTCGCTGCCGCCCTTGACCAGCAAGTAGCCGTCGCGCATTTCCAGCTGGCCGACGAACAGATCGGTATTGGGTTTGTGGCCAATGGCGATGAACACACCCGCCAGCGCCAGTTCAGTGATCTCGCCGCTGTGACTGTCACGCAGACGGGCGCCGGTCACACCGCTGGAGTCGCCCAGCACCTCATCCAGGTTCTGGTTCCAGTGCAGGCGAACATTGCCGTTGGCGGCCTTGTCGAAGAGCTTGTCCTGAAGAATCTTCTCCGAGCGCAACTTGTCGCGACGGTGAATCAGATGAACTTCCTTGGCGATGTTCGACAGATACAACGCTTCTTCGACGGCGGTATTGCCACCACCGACCACGGCGACCACCTGATTGCGATAAAAGAAGCCATCGCAGGTCGCGCAGGCGGAAACGCCCTTGCCGGCAAATGTCTCTTCCGAAGGCAGGCCCAGATACTGTGCCGATGCGCCGGTGGCAATAATCAGTGCATCACAGGTGTAAGTGTCACTATCGCCGGTCAATTCGAACGGGCGTTGTTGCAACTTGGCCGTGTAGATATGGTCGTAAACAATCTGTGTGTCGAAGCGTTCGGCGTGTCGTTGCATGCGGTCCATCAGGACCGGGCCGGTGAGCCCTTCGACATCGCCCGGCCAGTTGTCGACTTCGACCGTGGTCGTGAGCTGGCCACCTGCCTGTATGCCAGTGATGACAACGGGCTTGAGGTTGGCGCGGGCGGCATACACGGCGGCGCTATAACCGGCGGGGCCGGAGCCGAGAATGATCAGGCGGTGATGTTGCGCTGCGCTCATAAAAACACCTCATAAGCCTTTGTCACAAAAGAAAATGCATGCTCAAATTGAGCCGCATGTATCGGGCTTTTGACTATGCTGCTTACAGTGTTTCAAACATGGCATCGAACGAACAAACCCGTACAATGCCCGGTTGAAACAGCGTCTGTAACAAAATAAGCGTTGCGCCTCGTGTTTATAAAAGCCGGGGCGCAGTGTTAAAAGTAGTCCCAGTTGAGCGTATTCACTTTTTTACCTGCCTGGATTGGGCAGTTTTTAGACATTCACCAGATGGACGCGCCTTTGGCGCAGGAATAGAAGCGTTTTGAAGAAATCCACCGAAGCACCCAAGACAGTCGTTCCGCTCTGGCGCCAGCACTTGCACTACCGACTCAAGGAAGGTGCATTGATCGCCATCGGTGCGTTGTGCCTGTTCCTGATGATGGCCTTGCTGACCTATGGCAAGGACGATCCGGGCTGGAGCCACAACAGCAAGATCGACGACGTGCAGAATTTCGGCGGCCCGGCGGGCTCCTACAGTGCCGACATCCTGTTCATGGTGCTGGGTTACTTCGCTTACATCTTCCCGTTGTTGCTCGCCATCAAGGCTTACCAGATCTTCCGTCAGCGCCACGAGCCGTGGCAGTGGAGCGGCTGGCTGTTCTCCTGGCGCCTGATCGGCCTGGTGTTCCTGGTCCTGTCCGGCGCCGCCCTGGCGCATATCCATTTCCATGCCGCGACCGGCCTGCCTGCCGGTGCTGGCGGTGCGCTGGGCGAAAGCCTGGGGGATCTGGCCCGTAACGCCCTGAATATCCAGGGCAGCACGCTTTTGTTCATTGCCCTGTTCCTGTTCGGCCTGACGGTGTTCACCGACCTGTCGTGGTTCAAGGTGATGGACATCACCGGCAAGATCACCCTCGATCTGTTCGAACTGTTCCAGGGCGCTGCCAATCGCTGGTGGGCGGCCCGTACCGAGCGTAAACAGTTGGTCGCGCAATTGCGCGAAGTCGATGATCGCGTGCATGACGTGGTCGCGCCGACCGTCACCGACAAGCGCGAGCAGGCCAAGGTCAAGGAGCGTCTGATCGAGCGCGAGCAGGCCCTGAGCAAGCATATGTCCGAGCGCGAGAAGCAGGTGCCGCCGGTCATCGCCCCGGCACCGGTCAAGCCGCCAGCGCCGAGCAAGCGCGTGGAGAAAGAGAAACAGGCGCCGTTGTTCGTCGACAGCGCCGTGGAAGGCACCTTGCCGCCGATCTCGATTCTCGACCCCGCGGAAAAGAAACAACTCAATTACTCGCCGGAATCACTGGCCGCTGTCGGCCACCTGCTGGAAATCAAACTCAAGGAGTTCGGCGTCGAAGTCACCGTGGATTCGATTCACCCGGGTCCGGTGATTACCCGTTACGAAATCCAGCCGGCAGCCGGGGTCAAGGTCAGCCGCATCGCCAACCTCGCCAAAGACCTTGCGCGTTCCCTGGCCGTGACCAGTGTGCGTGTAGTCGAGGTGATTCCGGGCAAGACCACCGTCGGTATCGAGATTCCCAACGAGGACCGGCAGATCGTGCGCTTCTCCGAAGTGCTGTCGACCCCCGAGTACGACAACTTCAAGTCGCCGGTCACCCTGGCCCTGGGTCACGACATCGGCGGCAAGCCGGTCATCACCGACCTTGCGAAAATGCCTCACCTGCTGGTGGCCGGTACCACCGGTTCCGGTAAGTCGGTGGGTGTGAACGCGATGATCCTGTCGATCCTGTTCAAGTCCGGGCCTGAAGACGCCAAGATGATCATGATCGACCCGAAGATGCTCGAACTGTCGATCTACGAAGGCATTCCGCACCTGCTGTGCCCGGTGGTCACCGACATGAAGGACGCGGCCAACGCCCTGCGCTGGAGCGTTGCCGAGATGGAGCGCCGCTACAAGTTGATGGCGAAGATGGGCGTACGAAACCTGTCGGGCTTCAATGCCAAGGTCAAGGAAGCCATCGACGCCGGCGAGCCATTGAGCGATCCGCTGTACAAACGCGAGAACATCCACGACGAAGCGCCGCTGTTGCAGAAGCTGCCAACCATCGTGGTGGTGGTCGACGAATTCGCCGACATGATGATGATCGTCGGCAAGAAGGTTGAAGAACTGATCGCTCGTATCGCCCAGAAAGCGCGTGCGGCCGGTATCCACCTGATTCTCGCGACCCAGCGTCCGTCGGTGGATGTGATCACCGGTCTGATCAAGGCCAACATCCCGACCCGCATGGCGTTCCAGGTGTCGAGCAAGATCGACTCGCGGACCATCATCGACCAGGGCGGCGCCGAGCAACTGCTGGGTCACGGTGACATGCTCTACATGCCGCCAGGCACCAGCCTGCCGATCCGGGTTCACGGCGCGTTTGTTTCCGACGATGAAGTGCATCGCGTGGTGGAGGCCTGGAAACTGCGCGGCGCGCCGGAGTACAACGACGACATCCTCAACGGTGTCGAAGAGGCGGGCAGTGGTTTCGAAGGCAGCAGCGGTGGCGGCGACGGCGACGATCCCGAGGCTGACGCGCTGTATGACGAGGCGGTGCAGTTCGTTCTGGAAAGCCGCCGCGCTTCCATTTCCGCGGTTCAGCGCAAGCTGAAGATCGGCTACAACCGCGCCGCGCGCATGATCGAAGCCATGGAAATGGCCGGGGTCGTGACAGCCATGAACACCAACGGTTCGCGTGAAGTCCTGGCCCCTGGCCCGGTGCGCGACTGACCGAATTTGAAAGGGTGGGGCCGTCTGGCACCACCCGCACTCCCACGAATGTTATGAGGACTCCCATGCGTCTGATCCGCATGTTGTTGCTGCCGGTACTGGCTTTGACCACCCTCTCGGCCCACGCCGATGACAAGGACGTGGCGCGTCTGACTCAGTTGCTGGAAAAATCCCAGACCCTGAGCGCACGTTTCTCCCAACTGACCCTCGACGGTTCCGGCACCCAGTTGCAGGAAACCGCCGGGCAGATGTCGCTGCAGCGTCCGGGCCTGTTCTACTGGCACACCGATGCACCGCAGGAGCAGCTTGTTGTTTCGGACGGCGCCAAGGTCACCTTGTGGGACCCGGACCTCGAGCAGGCGACCATCAAGAAGCTGGATGTGCGCCTGACCCAGACCCCGGCCCTGTTGCTGTCCGGTGACGTGTCCAAGATCAGCCAGAGCTTCGACATCAGCGCCAAGGAAGCCGGCGGCGTGATCGACTTCACCCTCAAGCCGAAAACCAAGGACACCCTGTTCGACAGCCTGCGTCTGTCGTTCCGCAACGGTCTGGTCAACGATATGCAACTGATCGACAGCGTCGGCCAGCGCACCAACATCCTGTTCACCGGCGTGAAGGCCAACGAACCGATCCCGGCGTCCAAGTTCAAGTTCGATGTACCCAAGGGTGCGGACGTAATCCAGGAATAAGACACAACCCCCTGTAGGAGCGAATTCATTCGCGATGGTCGTCAACGATAACGCTGGAAGCCTGACACCCAGCGGTGCCCCTGAGCCCATCGCGAATGAATTCGCTCCTACAGGGGATTTGATCAAGGCAATGAGGTTTCATAAGCAGTGATGGACCTGTTTCGCAGTGCCCCGATCTCCCAGCCACTGGCCGCGCGTTTGCGTGCGACTAATCTGGACGAGTACGTCGGTCAGGAGCATGTGCTCGCTCGCGGCAAGCCTTTGCGTGAGGCCCTGGAGCAGGGTGCACTGCATTCCATGATCTTCTGGGGACCGCCCGGGGTAGGCAAGACCACCCTGGCGCGGTTGCTGGCAGAAGTCTCGGATGCGCACTTCGAAACGGTCTCGGCGGTGCTGGCCGGGGTCAAGGAAATCCGGCAGGCGGTGGAAATCGCCAAGCAACAGGCCGCGCAGTACGGCCGCCGCACCATCCTGTTCGTCGACGAAGTTCACCGCTTCAACAAATCCCAGCAGGATGCGTTCCTGCCCTATGTCGAGGATGGCACGCTGATTTTCATCGGCGCGACCACCGAAAACCCCTCGTTCGAACTCAACAACGCCTTGCTCTCCCGTGCCCGCGTCTATGTGCTGAAAAGCCTCGACGAAACGGCGCTGCGCAAACTGGTGCACCGTGCGCTCACTGAAGAGCGAGGGTTGGGCAAACGCAATCTGACCCTCAGCGATGAAGGCTTCCAGATGCTGTTGTCGGCCGCCGATGGCGATGGCCGGCGCTTGCTGAACCTGCTGGAAAACGCCTCGGATCTGGCCGAAGACAACAGCGAGATGGGCGTCGATCTGCTGCAAAGCCTGCTCGGCGATACCCGCCGCCGTTTCGACAAGGGCGGCGAAGCCTTCTACGACCAGATCTCCGCGCTGCACAAGTCGGTGCGCGGCTCCAACCCTGACGGTGCGCTGTACTGGTTTGCGCGGATGATCGACGGCGGTTGCGATCCGCTGTACTTGGCCCGGCGCGTGGTGCGCATGGCCAGTGAAGACATCGGCAACGCCGACCCTCGCGCCCTGAGCTTGTGCCTGGCAGCGTGGGAAGTGCAGGAGCGCCTGGGCAGTCCCGAAGGCGAGCTGGCGGTGGCCCAGGCCATCACCTATCTGGCCTGCGCTCCGAAAAGCAACGCGGTGTACATGGGCTTCAAGACCGCGCTGCGTGCCGCCGCCGAACACGGCTCGCTGGAAGTGCCGCTGCACCTGCGCAACGCGCCGACCAAGCTTATGAAGCAGCTGGGCTACGGCGACGAGTACCGCTACGCCCACGACGAACCGGACGCCTACGCCGCCGGTGAAGACTATTTCCCGGAAGAACTCGACCCGATTCCGTTCTACCAGCCGGTGCCTCGCGGCCTGGAATTGAAGATCGGCGAGAAGCTCAACCATCTGGCTCAACTCGATCGTCTAAGCCCCCGGCAGCGGAGAAAATAGTGGTTCCCCTGATCATTGCGGTTTCCGTCGGCGGGATGGCCGGCACCCTGTTGCGCTTCGCCACGGGTAACTGGATCAACGCGAATTGGCCGCGGCACTTCTATACCGCGACGCTGGCCGTTAATATCGTGGGCTGTTTGCTGATCGGCGTTCTATACGGTCTGTTTTTGATTCGCCCGGAGGTGCCGATCGAGGTGCGTGCCGGGTTGATCGTCGGCTTCCTCGGAGGGCTGACAACTTTTTCATCCTTTTCACTGGATACGGTGCGTCTGCTGGAAAGCGGGCAAGTGCCGCTGGCCCTGGGCTATGCGGCCATCAGCGTATTCGGCGGGCTGCTCGCCACCTGGGCCGGCCTGTCCCTGACCAAACTTTGATAACGAGAAACCGACATGCTCGATTCCAAACTGTTACGTAGCAACCTTCAGGACGTAGCGGACCGCCTGGCTTCCCGTGGCTATGCCCTGGATGTCGCGCGCATCGAAGCGCTGGAAGAACAGCGCAAGACCGTCCAGACCCGCACCGAAGCACTGCAGGCTGAACGTAACGCGCGCTCCAAATCCATCGGTCAGGCCAAGCAGCGCGGCGAAGACATCGCGCCGTTGATGGCTGACGTCGAGCGCATGGCGAACGAGTTGAGTGCCGGTAAAACCGAACTGGACGCGATCCAGTCCGAGCTGGATTCGATCCTGCTGGGCATCCCCAACCTGCCGCACGAATCGGTGCCGGTCGGCGAAGACGAAGACGGCAACGTCGAAGTGCGCCGCTGGGGCACGCCGACCGCCTTCGATTTCCCGGTCCAGGACCATGTCGCCCTGGGCGAGAAATTCGGCTGGCTGGACTTCGAAACCGCCGCCAAGCTGTCCGGCGCACGCTTCGCCCTGCTGCGTGGCCCGATCGCCCGCCTGCACCGCGCCCTGGCGCAATTCATGATCAACCTGCACGTGACCGAGCACGGCTATGAAGAGGCTTACACGCCTTATCTGGTCCAGGCACCGGCCCTGCAAGGCACCGGTCAGTTGCCGAAGTTCGAGGAAGACCTGTTCAAGATCGGCCGCGAAGGCGAAGCCGACCTGTACCTGATCCCGACCGCCGAAGTGTCGCTGACCAACATCGTCGCCGGCGAAATCGTCGATTCGAAACTGCTGCCGATCAAGTTCGTCGCCCACACCCCGTGCTTCCGCAGCGAAGCCGGTGCATCGGGTCGTGACACCCGCGGCATGATTCGCCAACACCAGTTCGACAAGGTCGAGATGGTGCAGATCGTCGAGCCATCGAAATCGATGGAAGCGCTGGAAAGCCTGACTGCCAACGCCGAGAAAGTCCTGCAACTGCTGCAACTGCCTTACCGCACTCTGGCGCTGTGCACCGGCGACATGGGCTTCAGCGCGGTCAAGACCTATGACCTGGAAGTGTGGATTCCGAGCCAGGACAAGTACCGTGAAATTTCGTCGTGCTCCAACTGCGGCGACTTCCAGGCCCGTCGCATGCAGGCGCGTTTCCGCAACCCGGAAACCGGCAGGCCCGAACTGGTGCACACCCTGAACGGTTCCGGCCTGGCGGTCGGTCGTACTCTGGTGGCGGTGCTGGAAAACTACCAGCAGGCCGACGGTTCGATCCGCGTACCGGACGTGCTGAAGCCGTACATGGGTGGCCTCGAGGTCATCGGCTAAATGGACTATCTGCCGCTGTTCCATAACCTGCGCGGCAGTCGTGTGTTGGTCGTCGGCGGGGGGGAAATTGCCTTGCGCAAATCCCGCCTGCTGGCCGATGCCGGTGCGCTGCTGCGGGTGGTCGCACCTGAAATTGAACAGCAACTGCGCGAGTTGGTTGCTGCCAGCGCTGGCGAGTGCGTGCTGCGCGGTTACGCCGAGGCAGACCTGGACGGTTGCGGGCTGATCATTGCCGCCACCGATGACGAGTCGCTCAATGCGCAAGTGTCCGCCGATGCCCATCGGCGTTGCGTGCCGGTCAACGTGGTGGACGCGCCGTCCCTGTGCAGCGTGATCTTCCCGGCGATCGTCGACCGTTCGCCGCTGATCATTGCCGTGTCCAGCGGCGGCGATGCGCCGGTGCTGGCTCGACTGATCCGCGCCAAAATCGAAACCTGGATTCCTTCCACCTACGGCCAACTGGCCGGTCTGGCGGCGCGTTTCCGTCATCAGGTGAAAAAGCTGTTCCCGGATGTGCAGCAGCGTCGCGCGTTCTGGGAAGACGTTTTCCAGGGCCCGATTGCCGACCGGCAACTGGCCGGGCAGGGCGCCGAAGCCGAGCGTCTGTTGCAGGCGAAAGTGGATGGCGAGGCACCTGTGGCCACCGGCGAGGTGTATCTGGTGGGCGCGGGGCCTGGTGATCCTGACCTCTTGACCTTCCGTGCCTTGCGCCTGATGCAACAAGCCGACGTGGTGCTGTATGACCGTCTGGTAGCACCGGCGATCATCGAACTGTGCCGTCGCGATGCCGAGCGGGTTTACGTCGGCAAGCGTCGCGCCGATCACGCTGTGCCGCAGGATCAGATCAACCAGCAACTGGTGGATCTGGCCAAGGCGGGCAAGCGGGTGGTGCGGTTGAAGGGCGGTGACCCGTTCATCTTCGGTCGTGGCGGGGAAGAGATCGAGGAACTGGCGGCCCAGGGCATCCCGTTCCAGGTGGTGCCGGGCATCACCGCAGCCAGTGGTTGCGCGGCCTACGCCGGGATTCCGCTGACCCACCGCGACTACGCGCAATCGGTGCGTTTTGTCACCGGTCACCTCAAGGACGGCTCCACCGATCTGCCATGGGGGGACTTGGTGGCACCCGCACAGACCCTGGTGTTCTACATGGGACTGGTCGGTTTGCCGATCATCTGCGAGCAGCTGATTCAACACGGTCGTGCCGCCGATACCCCGGCGGCCTTGATCCAGCAAGGCACCACCGTCAATCAGCGGGTGTTCACCGGCACCCTGGCGGACCTGCCGCAACTGGTGGCGGAGCATGAAGTGCATGCGCCGACGCTGGTGATCGTGGGGGAAGTGGTGCAGTTGCGCGAGAAGCTGGCGTGGTTTGAAGGGGCGCAGGGGCAGGTCTAACAACCGCGTTGACCCTATCGCGAGCAGGCTCGCTCCCACAGGGGATTTGTGAACGACACAGATCCAGTGTGGGAGCGAGCCTGCTCGCGAT